>JAPTUI010000559.1 GCA_028067895.1 Pseudomonadota bacterium
GGCAGTGCCGGTGAGGACAGCGGCGCACGCGCCGCGCTGTTCAGCGTGACCGCCGCATCGCTGGCAGAGCGGCCTGAGCTCGCCGAGGAGACTTTCGGGCCGGCGTCGCTGCTCGTGCGTTGCCGCTCGCTCGGGGAGCTGCGCGAAACGCTCGAGCGGCTCGAGGGACAACTGACCGCCACGGTGCAGATGGACCCGGCGGATCTGCCGCTCGCACAGGAGTTGCTGCCGACACTCGAGCGCAAGGCCGGCCGCATCGTCGTCAACAGCTGGCCAACCGGCGTCGAGGTGTGCCACGCGATGGTGCACGGCGGACCTTTCCCGGCAACCTCGGACGGTCGCAGTACATCCGTAGGGACTCTTGCGATCGAACGTTTTCTGCGCCCCGTGTGCTATCAAGGCTTTGCCGACGGGTTGCTGCCAGCGGAGTTGCGCGCTGGCGAGCTGCCGCGCTGGCCGCACCGCTTTGATGGTGAGCGCCGGCTCGGCCGAACCGAGTGAACCGAGCGTGAGCGCGCGCCGCGTCATGCGGCGCGCGCTCACAACGGCCGCGGCGCTACGCGTAAGGGCGCACTTCGCGCCAGGGGATTGCGCAGCGGCAGCAGGAAGGCGTCGGCGCGGATGTCGAACACGTCACCGGGCTCGACCCGAACCTGATCGGTGAACGACAGTGTCGCGGTGCCGAAGAAGTGCACGTGAACGTCGCCCGGCCGGCGAAACTGGGCGTACTTGAAGTGGTGGTGCTCGAGGTTCGCGATGGAGTGCGACATGTTCGCCTCGCCGGTGAGAAACGGCTTCTCCCACAGCAGCCGCTCCTCGCGGTAGATGCGGCTCATGCCACGCACGTCGGGCGGCAGCGCACCGGCGAGGAGCTCCGCGCCGAGGGCCGCCGGCCGCAGCTTGGAGTGCGCGAGCCACAGATAGTTGTGGCGCTCGGTCATGTGATCGGAGAACTCGTTGGCGAGCGTGAAGCCGAGCCGACGGGGCACCCCGTCCGCATCGATCAGATAGATCCCGGCGATCTCCGGCTCCTCCCCACCGTCGAGCGCGAAGGCCGGGGATTGAAGCGGCGCGCCGTACGGCACCAGGCTCGAACCGTCGCCCTTGTAGAACCACTCCGGCTGTACGCCGAGGGTGCCGGGCGCGGGTTTGCCGCCCTCGAGGCCTTCCCGGAAGATACGCATCGAGTCGGTCTGCCCGGTCTCGGTCGCGGCCAGCGCGTGCATCTTGTCGCGGCTTTCCGCCGACC
Source organism: Pseudomonadota bacterium (assembly GCA_028067895.1). Lineage (GTDB taxonomy): Bacteria > Pseudomonadota > Gammaproteobacteria > Steroidobacterales > Steroidobacteraceae > 13-2-20CM-66-19. Next base: position 1,250 of record JAPTUI010000559.1, read on the forward strand.
CGAGGTGCGTCAGCCCCGTCCCGGTCAGGTACAGGTGCGCCGGATCGGGGTGGTCGATGGGCGCGAGCAGCCTCACCCCCTCGGTCGGCACGCGCCGGCCCGTGCGCCGCTGTTCGACCGCCTGGGTCAGCGTGAAACCATCGGCCAATGCGCCGCTTGCGAGGGCGTAGAGACTCGGCGCGTCCGCGAGCGGTTCGACCCGCTTGGCATCGAGCAGCAACGCGACGCCGCGCACACCGTTCGCCTCGATCTGTACCAGACGCAGGGCCATGAAATCTCCCGCTGTGCCAAAGTGCCCGCCGCCGCCGATGATAGTCCAGCAGATTGGTAAATGTCTGAGTAATCGGTCGGTCTTGACAGTGGCGCGAGTCGCTTCGTATTGTCTGAGTAAATTGCGAGCCATGATGTCGCGGCGTGCGCTCAGGGCCAACCCTCCCGTTCCGGAGCTGTGCGCATGGCGATCTTGATGGGCGGCGAAACAGACGGTGTGACCGAGGCCGGCGGCGCGCCGCGCACCTACACAGCGGCGCTGGTAGTGCTGGCAACCGTCTTTTTCATGTGGGGCTTCGCCACCGTCCTCAATGACATCCTGATCCCGCACCTGAAGTCTGCGTTCCAGCTCGACTATGCGCAGGTGCTGCTGATCCAGTTTGTGTTCTTCCTCGCCTATTTCGTCATGGCGATGCCGTCGGCAAAGATCCTCGAGCGCACCGGCTACAAGCTCGCGGTGGTGATCGGTCTGTTCGGGATGGCGGTGAGCGCCGCCGGATTCATCCCCGCAGCGATGCTGGAGTCGTTCGGACTGTTCCTGGTGGCGCTGTTCTTGCTCGCCGCTTCGATCACGCTGCTGCAGGTCGCCGCCAATCCCTATGTGGCGGTCATTGGTCCGGCGCAGACGGCCTCGAGCCGCCTGAATCTCGTGCAGGCGTTCAACTCCGCCGGCACCATGCTGGCGCCGCTCTTTGGCAGTCTGCTCATCCTCGGCCATACGGCGCCCGCCGCCCGTGCGGCCCACCCGAGCGCCGCGGCGCGCGCCGCGGGCGTCCACACGGTCGAACTGCCTTACGCGATCATTGCACTCGTCCTGCTGGGGCTCGCGGTGCTGGTCTGGCGGGTCCGGCTGCCGGATCTGGGCAAGGAGACGCGTCGCGCCGCACGGGCCGAGCGCTCGCAGCAGAGCCTCTGGCGGCATCGCAACCTGGTGTTCGGCGTGCCGGCGATAGCGCTGTATCTGATCTGCGAGGTCGGCATCGGCTCGACGCTGGTGAATTTCATGTCGCTGCCGACAATCGGTGCGCTGACGCACGCCCGGGCTGCCGAGTACCTGACGCTCTACTGGGGCGGGGCGATGGCGGGGCGATTCGTCGGCGCCTGGTTCCTGCGCTGGATGCGTCCGCAGCGCGTGCTCGCGGCGGTAACGGTCGGCGCGCTGGCACTGGTCGGGCTCGCGATCCTCTCCACCGGTCATGTCGCGATGTGGAGTCTGCTCGCCGTCGGCCTGTGCAACTCGATCATGTTTCCCACGATTTTCACGCTCGGCATCCGCGGCCTGGGGCCGCTCACCGAGGAAGGCTCGGGCCTGCTCATCATGGCCATTGCCGGCGGCGGACTCGCGGAACTGCAGGGGGTGCTCGCCGATTCGATCGGCTTGCACCTCTCCTACGTGCTGCCCTGGGTGTGCTACGGCTACGTGTTGTTCTATGCGCTGTGGGGCTATCGCGCTACCGGCGCCGTACACGACGAGCCGCTGAGCGCTTCCTGAGCGGCGCGGCCGGCGGCGAGGGACCGCTGGTGGTGTCGAGCAGTGCGAGGCGGACCAGCTCGGTCATGGCGGCGCGAGCGGCCGCCGGGTCGCGCCGCTCAACCGCCTCGAACACCCGCCGATGATCGGGCAGCGGATCACGGCTGAGGGGTGCGGCGCGCTGCTTGAACACGGTGGTCCAACTCACCGCCGCGGCGATGCCGCTGGTGAGGGAAGCGAGAAACGGGTTGCCCGAGGCCTCCAGCAGCGCCGAATGAAACGAGCGGTCCGCTTGCCGGCCCGCCTCAACGGCGAGCGACTGTTCCGCCATGTCCTCGAGCGCACGGCGTAGGTCCCTCAGCTGTTCTTTGCTGCGGCGCGCGGCAGCGAGCGCCGCGGCCGCCGGCTCGACGATCGTGCGCAGCTCGAACAGCGCATTCAGCAACGGCAGCTCCGGATCACCGCTGAAGATCCACGACACCACGTCCGGATCGAGCAGGTGCCAGGCCCCCGGCGGACTGACGCGCGTACCGAGCTTGGGGCGCGACTCGACCAGCCCCTTCGCTGCCAGGATGCGCAGCGCCTCGCGATAGGCGGTGCGCGAAACCTTCAGCTGCTCGCTGGCGGCGATTTCCCCGTCCAGTACGCGGCCGGGCGCGAGCCGCCCGGATACGATGCGCACACCGAGATTTCGCGCGATCGTCCCGTGCAACCGCAAGGCTTTGTTGCCCGGGGCGCTGCTGGAAGAGGCTGGCGTCCTCGGTCGCATGACTGGCGCACTCTCGGCTCGATGCAGGCGTTCCAGTATAGCGCCGGCGGCGGGACAGGCGGATCCGCGGAGCGACACGCAGCGACTCGTGATGGCGCGTCGAGTCGGATGGATGGATCGGATTTTGACCGGCCGCGATACGCTGGATGCCCTGAAGATGTCGCGTCCGGGACTCTTCGCGGCCGGATGTGGTTCGCACGACAGTGCTGGGGGCGCCACGGCGGTCAAATACCCGAGACCCGCGCCAGGTGACCGACACCCGCCCCATACGGGCCGAGACGTGCGGGTCTGTGCAGCGGGCGATCCTAGGCCATGCCGCCGGGACCGCGCAGCAGATGCGGGCCCAGATCACGTACGCTGCGGCAGCTCAGTTGCCCGAGCACCCGGTCGAGTTCGACCGTGAGCATCTGCAGCGCGCGCCCGACGCCCTCCTCGCCCGCCGCGGCAAGCCCATAGAGCGTTGCGCGACCGAGCAACACCGCATCGGCCCCGAGCGCGAGCGCCTTGGCGATGTCGGTGCCGCGGCGAAAGCCGCTGTCGATCAGGAGGCGCAGGCGGCCGCCGACCGCCGTTGCGATCTCGGGGAGCACCTCGATGGGTGCCACGCACGAGTCGAGCTGCCGCCCACCATGGTTGGTCAGAACGATTCCGTCGCAGCCGAGTTCCGCGGCCTTCTGCGCATCGCTGACGGTGAGCACGCCCTTGATCAGCAGCCTGTGCGGCCAGTGTTCACGCACCCAGGCAATGTCCTCCCAGGCGAGTGTCGGAGCGAACATCTGCGCAATGATGGTACTGCCGCCGAGGGCCGTTGCGGCGCCCGGTGGCAGGAAGGTCTCGATGTTACGAAAGCGCGGCATGCCGTGCCGCAAGAGCACCCGGGTCAGCCAGCGAGGATGGCGCAGAACATCGAGCGCGGTGCGCATCCGCAGCTGCCCGGGATTGCGGTAGTTGCGTTTGTCCCACTCGCGGCTGCCGAACACGTTGGCATCGGTGGTGACCAGCAACGCTTCGTAGCCGTTCGCGGCCGCCCGATGCATGATGTCCTCGGCTATGGCACGGTTGCGCATCACGTACAGCTGCATCCAGAGCCGCCCACCCGCGTGTCGGGCGACATCCTCGAGCAGCGAGGTGGAGACCGTGCTGAGCGTGTAGGGAATTCCCGCGATGGCAGCCGCCCGCGCCAGCGCCACATCACCTTGCGGATGCAGCATGCCGTTCAAACCCGTCGGGGCAATGGCGAACGGTGCGCGTATCGGTGCGCCGAACAATTCCGTCGTCAGCGTGCGGCCCTCGGTGGGCACGAGGGTCGGGGGCACGAACTTCAGCGACGCGAACGCAGCCCGGTTGCCGTGCAGCGTCGCCTCGTCCTCGGCGCCGCCTTCGACGTATTCGAAGGCAAAGCCCGGCACGCGCCGCCGCGCCACCTCGCGCAGATCGGCGATGTTGAGGGCCGCGCTGAGATCCCGCCCGGTGAACGGCCGACGTTTCCAGGGCATAGGCGCTCGCTCCAGAGGTGCAGAGGGCCGGACTATCCTCGCAGATGCTCCGGCGGCCGTCGATCATGCGGTCGCGGAAGGTTGTCTTGACGAGCAAGTCGGGATAGGACTTCAGAGCGGCGTCGCACGCGATCGTGTCCACCTGGATCTGATGCGCCGCTCGGCTGTGCCTCGAGGTCACTTGCCGATGCAGAAGCTGCCGAAGATACGGCCCAGCAAATCCTCGCTGGTGAACTCCCCGGTGATTTCGCTCAGCGCCTGTT
>JAPTUI010000408.1 GCA_028067895.1 Pseudomonadota bacterium
TGATCATAAGGAGGTATTTCATTGCGGCTTTCCTCTTACGGGTGTTTCCCAACGCGGGACGTCACAGCCCTCGCTCCTGGCGCCGTTGTTCTTCCTCGCGCGCTCTCATAAGTGGAGCTGCGCTTCGAGGAAGATATTGTCGCCGCCGTCGAACCGGTCAAAACTGCCGTTGTAGAGATTTCCAAGCTGTCAAACACGTGAATTTCCCGAGTTGAACCGCGTCAGGTCTTTTCGGTTGTGAAGCCTTGGTGCGTCCAGCCCTGCATGCCGTCTTGCACCAGCATCACTTGGCGAAAACCGGCGGCGCGCAGGAGCACCACCGCCTGGCCCGACATGCGATTGGTGTTGCAGACGACGGCGAGCGGACGATCGCGGCAGCTCTCGAGCTCGGCGCGCCGCTGGTTGAGTTGGGCCAGCGGGATGTTCCTGGCTTGCGGAATGTGGCCCATCGCACCCCGGTAGTCCTGCGGCAGGCGTACATCGAGGACGCACACCTCGTCCGGCTGCCGATCGAGCCTGCGCTTGAGGTCCGCAGCGGCTGAGGCGGATACGGGTCAGGCCGAGTGCGTAGTTGAGGAGATTGAAGGGGATCAGCGGCACCAAGCGTACGAAAGCGACGAATCGCCAGTCCTCCCGCTCGACGCCCTCGATGACCTGGGCACCCCGCCCGCCGATGCGTTGCCGCACCCAGCCGAGGCCGAGATGCCGGGCGGCGAGGAAAGCAAGGGTCGCACCGAGGGTGGCGCCGGTCAGGTTGTAGAAGGTCCCCGCCACCGGCCCGAACAGCGCGCCGCCGGCGAGCGTCAGCACCGAGCCGGGCACGAAGCCGACCGTCGCGAGAGCGTAAAACCCTACGAAAGCGAGCGGCGCGAAGATGCCCGCGCCGTGCACGGCGCGGAAAAGCCCCGCGAGATTGAGCTCGCTGCGATGCAGGTATGCGAGTGCGAGGGCGGCGCCCACCAGGACGAGGAGAGCCGTCTTCGCGGCGATTTGCGAGCCACGCCTCCCCGTCATGACTGTGCTCGTCATGACTGTGCTCGTCATGATTGTGTCCCCCAGGAGCGGCGGTTGAGTGCGTATTCGGTGATTCTGCCGATGAAGGGCATGAGCAGCATGCCGGGCAACCAGGTGCAGAGCCTGCCATGCCGGAAGGTGTTGATGCCGATCGCCATCCCCTCGTGGCCCGAACGCGGCTGCGGTCGGTAGGTGCCGAACAGCCGATCCCACCAGGGCAGGTTGAAGCCGAAATTGCTGTTCGTTTCATCCTCGTTCACGGAATGATGCACGCGGTGCATGTCGGGGGTGACCACAAAGAGGCGCAGCACCCGGTCGAGCGCGGCCGGCATGCGGACATTGCCGTGATTGAACATCGAGGTGCCGTTGAGCAGCACCTCGAAGATCACCACGCTTGCCGCCGGGGCGCCGAGGAGCACGATGGCGGCGAACTTGATCAGCAGCGACAACAGGATCTCCAGCGGATGGAACCGCGCGCCGGTCGTGACATCGAAGTCGAGATCGGCGTGATGTACGCGATGCAGTCGCCAGAGCAGCGGCACGGCGTGCACCATGACATGCTGCAGGTAGATGACCAAGTCGAGCGCGATCACGGCGATAGCAATGGTGAGCGCATCGGGCAGATGCGCAACGTTCAATAGACCCCAGCCACGGTGCTGGGCAAATAGCGCAACTCCGACAGCCGCAGCCGGGAATACGAGGCGCTCGATCATGGCATTTAGGGCCACGATGCCGACGTTATTGAGCCAGCGGGCGGCCTTGGTGACTTGCAATCGACGTTGCGGCGCGAGGATTTCCCAGAGCGCCAGCACTGCGAAGATCCCGAGAAAGAATCCAAGGCGGAGCGACTGCTGATGTGCGAGAAGAGCGGCGGCGGACATGTGAGTTCTGCTATTGATCTAATACTCTTACGAATATTAGAATACTCGCTGGAAATCTAAGGCGTCAACCGTGAGTTTCAAGCAAGATCTCTTTGCGCACTTCGGCCGCATCGGCCAGGCGGTAAGCAGCGGCAAGCGACTGGAAATGCTGGAATTTCTGGCCCAGGGTGAACGCAGCGTCGAGGCACTGGCGACGGTGGCAGGACTCCCGATGGCCAATGCCTCGCACCATCTTCAGCAATTGCGCCGCGCCGGCCTCGTGACGAGCCGGAAAGAGGGGCTCAAGGTCTACTACCGTTTGAGCGGCGACGATGTGGTCGAGCTCATGGCAAGTCTGAGGGCGGTGGGCGAGCGCCATCTGGCGGAGGTGGAGCGGCTCGTCGACACCTACCTCACCGCCAAGGACCGGCTCGAACCACTCTCGCGCGCGCAGCTCCTGGAGCGCCTGCGGGGCGGCACCGTGACCGTTCTTGACGTGCGTCCGGCCGAGGAATATTGGGCCGGTCACCTGCCGGGTGCCGTCAACCTCCCTCCGTCCGAGATCGAAAAGCGGCTCGCCACGCTCGATCCCGCTCAGGAATTCGTCGCCTACTGTCGAGGTCCCTATTGCGTGCTCGCCTTCGAGGCCGTGGAACTGCTTCGGTCTCGTGGTTTCAACGCACGCCGTCTCGAGGACGGCTATCCGGAATGGCGGGCTGCAGGTCTCCCGGTCGCCGGTTCGGCCAGCGAGCCGGGAGCGGCTTGGGGCGCCGGCATCGGTAAGTCAACCTCGGACTGACGGATCGTGCCATGCCCCGCGTGATCGCGCTACAACATCACGAGTGCGAGACCCTCGGCGCCATATCCGATGCGCTGCGGCGCGCGGGCATCCCCTTCATGCATCGCATGCTTTCGGAGGGCTTTCCCGATCCGGATGTTGCCGCGTGGGACGGTCTGATCGTATTGGGCGGGCCTTATAGCGTGTGTCGGCCCGAGCGTCATCCCGTGTTATTGCGCGAGCTGGCGCTGATCCGACAGGCATTGGCTCTCGGACGGCCGGTACTCGGGATCTGCCTCGGCAGTCAGTTGGTGGCCGCGGCGATCGGCGCCAGCGTTCGTCGGGCTGAGGCACCCGAGATCGGCTGGCTGCCGGTGCGGCTCGAAGCCGCGGGAAAGGAAGATCCGGTGTTTCAGGGTCTTCCGGATTCGTTCGTGACCTGCGTCTGGCATAGCGATGTGTTCGACCTGCCGCCCGGCGCCGTATCACTCGCGCGCTCGCGCATGACTCCGTCTCAGGCGTACCGCTACGGCCCCAACGTGTATGGCCTCCTGTTCCATCTCGAGATGAAGCCTGACATGGTCGCGGCCTGCGTCGGTGCCTTCGAACCGGGGCTGCGCCGAGCCGGAATCGATCCGGATGAATGCCTTATCGAGGCACAGAGCCATTTGAATGCGATCGAGTCTGCCGCCGCGGCCGTTTTTGACCGATGGGCCGCCCTGGTGAAGGACTCTGCCTAAATTCACGTTCCGGTCGGGCGGGCAGCTTACCTTGCGCACGCAGCCGCTGATCGGATGCATCATCGTTGTGCTCAGGCAAGTACGCGCCGCAGTTGATCGACAACTGCCTCGATTTCCTGTCGCGTGGTGCCGCGCCCGAGACTGAAGCGGATGGCGCCCGTGCCAACCTCCGGTGAGACGCCCATGGCTTTGAGGACCGGAGAGAGCGAGATTTCATCGGTGCGACACGCGGATCCGGTCGAAGCCGCAACATCCGGCATCCGCTTAAGGATCTCGGCACCGACGTGACCGACAAAGGATACGTTGAGTGTGTTCGGCAGTCGGCGCTCGGGATGGCCATTGAGGATCACGCGACCGCCGAACGTGCTCCGGAGGCCGCCCCAGAGCTCATCGCGCAGGCGCAGCGCTGCGGGCATGCCGGTCCGGCCCTCGGCAATCTCGCACGCCTTGCCGAGAGCCGCTGCTAGCAAGACGCTCTCGGTGCCGGCGCGACGTCCTCCCTCATGGCCGGCACCGTGGATCAACGGCTCGATCGCGATTCCGCGGCGGATGTACAGCGCACCGATTCCCTTTGGCGCGTAGAGCTTGTGGCCGGCGACGGAGAGTAGATCGACGCCGAGAGCTCGCACTTTCGTGGCGATCTTGCCGACGGATTGGGCGGCATCCGTGTGCAAGGGAATGCCGTGCTCGCGGGCGATGCGCGCGCTCTCGGCGATCGGCTGGATGGTACCGACCTCGTTGTTCGCGTGCATGATGCTGATCAGGAAGGTGTCCCGCGTGATCGCCTTGCGGATCTCGTCGGGGTCCACGAGGCCGTTTCCGTCGACCGGAACATAGGTCACCGTGGCGCCAAACCGCTCGAGAAACCGAGCGGGCGCGAGGATTGCGGGGTGCTCGATTTGCGAGGTGACGAGGTGGGCGGGGCGATCGCCACGCGCAAAGAACAAGCCCTTGAGTGCGAGATTGTTCGCCTCACTCCCCCCGCTCGTGAAGACGATCTCATCCGAAGCGCAATCAAGCAGTATTGCGACCTCAGCGCGAGCGTGATCCAGCGCCACCTTCGCCGGCGCACTCGCCCAATGGCCGCTTGAGGGGTTGCCGTAGGCGCCCTCGAGCAATGGGCACATCACCTCAATAACGGCCGGATCAATCGGTGTGCTCGCGTTGTAATCGAGGTAAATCGGGGTCTTGCTTGGCTCAATTGGCAATGGGATGCTCCTTCACCGCCAGCTCGTCGATGCGGATGCGTCGCGCGCCGTCAATGGGGTCCGCTTCGGTCAAGCCTCGTGCATCACTGCAGTCTGCGCACAACGGCAGCGTCTTCGCAAGCGCAGGAGGGAACTCACTCGCTGAGATCGCGGCGCCGCTGCTCGAATTCCTCCTTGTTGATATCCCCGCGCGCATACCGCTCCTTGAGGATGTCGAGCGGCGTACGCACCGGTGGGCCCTGGCGTGGCGGTTCGAAGGAATGCCACGGACCTGCGAACCAGCGAACGAGAAGCACGACGACTGAAATGACCGCGGCCAGCACGAGGACCATGATCAGTGGACCGAAAATCATGCCGGACCACCCTCCGCCCCAGCCCATCATGCCGGGTCCACACGCCCAGCCGCCGGGCGACGGGAGTTGTTGCGCCGAAAGCCAGTGTGGCGCTAAAGCCCCGCCGGCCGCCGCCGAGACCGTCAACCACGATGCTCTGTTCATGTTCGTGCTCCTATCTCGGACCGCTTCGAAGCGCGCGCGTATGCGGCCTGCGGTGCGGTGGACCGGTCACGCCACGCAATGGGCTCGGCGGTCGATCATCCGCCGATCCGCGGCCCTCGATTATGGATAACTTTCCTCAAAGAAGTCGCCCTCTGGGCTCTTGACCTGAGCGCCGCGACCACCGCACTGCGCCGATCGCGCGGACTATTAATTGATGTCACCTGGCTCCCAGAGCAGGCAAAATCCGCTTTTTCGGCACGATCGGGCGCGGACTGTGAACAAATGATGTCACCCGGAATTACCGACGAATCAGCATGTTACGTGATAATTTAGGCTTGTGACATCAATGATTGGTCCTCACACACGCCACCGGATGGGGCGCCAACGCGTTCCCCGGACCGCACGATTATTGGTGG
>JAPTUI010000530.1 GCA_028067895.1 Pseudomonadota bacterium
ACCCCACCGGCGGATGATTTGGAAATCCGCCATGCCTTCCTGACAGCACCGCATCGCGGCTTCTACTGTCTTCGGTTCGCAGCCACCGATCTCAAAATCCGTCCAAAGCGTCGCGCCGAGAAAGCGGACGCCGTCGACGATCACCTCGTCCCCATCGAGCACATGTACATCGTGCGCGCGCCCGCTCGCGCGCAAGCCTTCGCGTAGCTTGTCGAGGTCCCGTCCGTAGTATTCATGGTTGCCCGGGATGTAGAGTACGGGCTTGTCGCGAAAATATTTGCGCGCCCAGGCAATGCCCGCACGTCCCTCGTGGACGTCCCCCGCCAAGACGACGACATCCTCATCGCACGGCGGCGGGCTCCAGTTCGAGAACTCGAGATGCAGGTCTGACAGGACGCGGATCTTCACATGCGTTACCTCAGATGAAGCCAATCCGCCGCTTTGCTACGCGTCGCCGCGGCGGAGCGAGGATCACCTTGCCGGATTCAGTCGCGAGCGCAGAAGCGAATCCGGCGCGCACCATGCGTAGCAGCACCCGCACATCGAGGTCGGGAGTGGCGAGTACCGCTTCGGCGCTCATCTCATCGAACGTGATGCCGGTCGGACATCGGTGTCGCTCGATGAGCCGGAGGAGGTGGCGCTGCAGGATCGCGCGGCGTTGCTCCGCTGTCGGCGACGTGATGTGGAACTCGGTCAGGCGAGATAGCAGTGGGGGCAAGATGCGCTCGCGCTCATTCGCCGTGCACACTACGATGATGCGACTCGCATCCATTTCGAGCTGCAGCGACATGTCCCGGTAGCGGCGGGCAGAGTCCTCCTCAAGCAGGTCGAGCAGGGTGTTGACTGGCGTGTCGCGACTGCCTGTGGATTCCTGTGCGATTTTGTCTACTTCGTCGATGACGAGCACCGGAGATGCGCTGTCGCCGGTAGACAGCAAATCAAACACCATGCCGGTGCGTGCGTTGCCCCATCTCGCGTCGGTGCCACACAGTTGCATCGCATCCTGGGCGCCGCCGGCAGAAAATATAGACAGTCGCTCTCCGATCCGATGGGCAATCGCCGTTGCAAAGAGCGATTTTCCGATGCCTGGCGCACCAACAACCAAAATCGGTTCGATCCGCGCTTCGCCGGCGCACCGCGCGTGGCGCGCGAGCGTCCACTGCTCGCGCACGTGTGCGATCACTTCGGAAAAATTCGCGAACTCAGGACCCATGCCGGAGAAGGGGTCGGCGATCTCCATTGAGCCGGCCCACGGCACCGAGCGCCAGCCGTCGTCACGTTGCGCGCGATCCAGGCAGGCGACACTGCGAACGTACGTGGTAACGTCCCGCGAGTTTGTTGGCTTGGGTCCGAGCACTTCTCGAGCCTCGGCGATCGCCTCGGGAGTGAACACGCGCGCCATGTGCTGCGTGCGGTCCGTCGCGGGCAACTCAGGCGCGGAGATCGGTTCGGGTTCGGCGGCGGTTGGTGGAACCGGCGCTTCGGATGCACAGACACTGAGGTTTCCAAGCTCGAGATGTTGGTGCCGTTCCGCATACCGTTCCATCGGATCCATGCAGCGCCGCCGCTCGCGCTCCAGAATGAGGCGAGGCGGTGGAGTCGATCGACGGCTCATGACCGCGCCTCGCGCAAGCGACCGGGGGCGCGGATGGCGGCGAGAGAAAGGGGGTGTACCGCGGCTTCGCGGGGAGATAGTCGATCAAGTTTGGGCGTCACGCGCGGCCTCCGCTAGTACAAGCGGTCGGCCGTCAACTGCGCTTTGCGGAGCGCCCCCGGTATTTCCGAGTGTCGGGCCGACCAGGTAAACACGCTCGTCCACGACCGTGAGGTCGTGTCGCAAATTCAGTGTTTGTTCCTAGTCGGCGCAATTAGAAAGGGCGCATAGCCGAATTCCATTTCAGCGCCTGCAGCGTATCTCAATTTGCGAGTGGGTGTAAAGAGTGCCTTACTCTTATGTCATATTCATTCGCGGCGGTGAAAGGCGCGGCGTTCGGTCATGGAGAGAGGTAGCGGTGAGCTGGCTTTTGATGCCAATCAAAAATGCCTAGGTGTGTATTTCCGCGCCGACGAGGTGCGCCAGCGCGCGGACGGAAGCACTAGATTGAGTTTTGATTCGCGCACGCCTAGCATCGGCGCCTGCGACTGAATATGGTTGGCGGAGCGGTGCTCTGTATTTTTTGCCTCAAAGAGGCACCCCCCTCGGAAGAACACGTCTTCCCCGACGCGATCGGTGGGGCCCTGACGATCGACCGAGTGTGCAAGACGTGCAATGAGCTGCTCAACGAACGGGCAGACCGCGGCGTCATTCAGCACCCGCTGGTGAGGATGGTCCGCGCGCAGCTCAAGATACCGGACAGGCGAGGAAATACTCTCGATCCGTTCGCCGACATTTTTGGGAAGGGTACTATCGTCGGCGATGAACCAAGGCAAGAGGTGATCGCGAGGCGGGATCCCCTCACTAATACAGTTACTCTGAAGCTCATTCGACACAGGACCGAAAAGAGGCGGCCGGACGGTACGAAGGATGTCGAAATCAAGATCGACTCTCGGGACGCCGACCAGATCCCGCTCATAATTCAGCGGGAGCGGAAACGCGCGGGCCTCACGGAGCTCAGCGGCAGCGCGTTGGATCTGGCGGTCTCGCGGATCCTCGCGCGCGGTCTCACCGAAGTCAGGCATCCGGTAGTCTGCCATCAGCCGAGCTTCAGGTTCACTGACCCGAATCGCGGGATGCTGAAGATCGCATACGAGCTAGCATGGTATTGGCTCGGAGACGACTACCTCGACGACGAGGGTGCGCAACAGCTTCGGCAGGTGATACTCAGCGACGGGCCGCTCGACGACCCAAAGCTGCCGAAGATCCCCGGGAGCGTATCTGTTGGTGAAGTGTTGCCGGCGCTCGTGCTCTGGAATCACATCCCCAACGTGCATTTCGCGATGATGAACTGCCTCCAGAAGCACGTTGGCGTCGCAGTGCGAGTCTTTCACATGCTCTCAGCGGTAGTAGGAGTCTCGGAAGAACCGGCCCGGTACAGTCACTTAATTGAGAGGGGTTATATGGGGAGTTTCGTGAAGCTCGAACCGGTCTCTCGCACGGTGAGCGAGTCCACACTCGCTGCGGCCATTGGTGACTTGTGCAGTGATCGGCGAAGGTAGGGCGTTTGGCCAGAACGGAGCCTGTCAATCACTTTGAGATACCTGGTTGACGGAAATTAGAGTGCAAGGGCTCGGGCTTTCTAGTGAAGTGTTCTGCTTCGGCCGGTTGATCCGCGCGGCAGTAGACGGCGCGGGATGTTGCGGCATACGACTTTTGAAGAGCAAGAGTAGGGTGGCGTTGCCGCTGTGTAGGACGGCGGCATGCGGCAGCCACAGCGCTTCGGCGGTGCGATAAAGGACAGTGCGCGGGGACATCAGAGCGACGCTGCAGTGGAGTCGCTCGGTCCGGGGGAGAAGCGCGGAGCGCCGACTCTTGATGCTCGTCAAAAATAGGTAGGTTCGGACTTCCGCGCTGATGAGGTGCGACAGCGCGCAGATAGAGGTCGTGCGCGACTTCACGGGGCCCACGTCGCGGAGAAGGATTATGACCTCTCTGCTACGAATTTCGGACTTTACGGCCGCCGAGCGCGAGCAGTACGCTGCGCTTTGCGAACACATGGACGAGGACGAGGCGCTGGAGTCGATCGCCGCCGAGCGGGACTCAGATCGCCGTGACCGAGCAGGAGGTGTGCAAGATCGAAGGGGCGCGGTTACGAACGCGCGTGACGCTGCCGGGCGCGATGGGGTGGGGCGGCCCGAGCCACTTGCGCCGGCCCAGCGGGCATTGATCCGCATCGTGGCGCGCTCCGCGATGCGTCCCAGGTTGCCCCAAGCGTCAGTGGTGCCGCAAAATCCTCAATCGAGGTAGACCATGCGAGCAATTATCTACGCGCGCTATTCGACGGATCGGCAGACCGAAGCCTCGATCGCCGATCAGGTGCGGGTGTGCCGCGAGCATGCCGAGCGACACGGCTGGCCAGTGACTTCCGTCCATCAGGATCAGGGCATCAGCGGCGCGGCATTGGGCAATCGGCCGGGCGTCCAAACGGTTCTCGGGACGCTCGAGGCAGGTGATGTGCTTCTGGTGATGGAACTGTCGCGGCTCTCGCGTTCGCAAGACCTCGCGCCGCTGCTGCTGCGATTGCGCCATCGTGGCGCGCGAGTGATCGGCGTGCAGGATGGCTATGACTCCGAGTCCCGCACCGCGCGCATGCAGGCGGGTCTCTCTGGCATCATGTCCGAGGAGTTCCGCACGATGGTTGCGGACCGCACGCGCTCGGCGCTTGAAATGCGCGCGCGCGCGGGCAAACCGACGGGCGGCAAAGCGTACGAGAACGCCGAGATCGTCCGTGAGATATTCACACGCTTCGCCGACGGTGAGTCACTGAAGGCCATTGCCTCCGATCTCAACCGTCGGGCGGTTCCGTCGCCGGGGGCAGACTGGAAGCCTCGGGCGCGACCCCGAGGTCGCTGGCTTGTTTCAACCATCCACGAATTGTTGCGAAACGAGCGGTATATCGGGCGGCTGGTGTGGAACCGTTCGCAATGGGTGAAGGACCCTGACACGGGCAAGCGCATCCGTCGAGAGCGCCCGGAATCCGAGTGGGTAGTGCGCGAATGTGAGCGCATTATCGACGATGCGACGTGGCGGCGCGTACAGGCTCGCTTTCATACGCACTTGCATCGCGGCGCGCAGCCAAAGTGGCTGCTGTCCGGCATCCTCGAGTGTGCCGAGTGCGGCGGCAAGATGATCATCATGGGCGGCGGCCAGCGCCGCTACGTCTGCGGGACTTATCATGCCGGTGGCCGTCACGCATGCGCGAACGGCTCCACGTTCCCGCGCGCTATCGCAGAGCGGCTCATCCTCGCGCCGATCATCGACGATTTACTCTCGCCCGCGGCGGTGGCAGAGGGCGTGCGTGTGATGCGCGAGCAACGAGCTGCACTGAGGCCGGTTCAGGTTGAGGTGCCAGACCGTGAAGTCGTGGAGCTTGAACGGCTCGTGCGGCTCGGAGTGCTGAGCACGGACGTGGCTGCCCCGGCTATTGAGGCCGCGCGGCGAAAGGCGCAGCAACGCCAGATGGCGGACGAGCCGACTCAGGTCGTGCCCTGGCCGTCCGAGCGAGCTTGGCGTGAGGCCGCGACCCATATGCGCGACGTTCTGCAGGGAGACGACATCGTGGCCGCCCGGGAAGTGCTGCGCGATCTGATCGGGCCCGTGCGCTGCCATCCAGCCCAGGATGGCTATGTAGCAGCGGAACTCGGCGCGGGCAGCATCCAATTGGCCACGGTATTGGCCAAGACCGGCACAGATCCAGGGAGCGTCGGGATCGGTATACGAAATGGTAGCGGGGGCAGGATTTGAACCTGCGACCTTCGGGTTATGAGCCCGACGAGCTGCCAGACTGCTCCACCCCGCACCAAGAGGGGGCGCATTGTACGGAGCGCGTGTGGATCCGGCAAGAGAT
>JAPTUI010000520.1 GCA_028067895.1 Pseudomonadota bacterium
ACCGGAACGGGCAGGTTGAACGAAGCAGGTCCTGCGCGCCTATCGCGGTCGGGGTGGAACCGAGGCGACGTTCGGGCACCTGTAGACGGTGAGCCTAGAGCGGGGCGTCCCGCAGCCGTACGTAACCGTTCCGAATATATGTGTGCACAGGTTCTGCGAGCGCCTTGCTCGGTGCCCCGCCGTATCCGCAAATCGAGCGGCTGTTTCTTCCCTTCGGACCGGCTCGGCCTCGGTTGCGTCTGTGCGGACCTCGCGTGAAATCCCGCATTCTTGAGTCACTGACGGGCCACAGTCGGCTGAATGCGCCGGAAAATTTAGCGGCACATAAGAAAACGGCCCCCGAGGGGGCCGTTGTCAAACCGATTCAACGTTTCGTTATTTTTATGTCTTTACACGAGCGGTTTGGTTGAGCGGCGGCGGCGGCTGGCGAAGACGGCGAAACCGAGCAGGCCTGCACCGAACAGCGCCAAGGTGCCGGGTTCCGGGACCGACGAATAGATGTCAACGGAAGCGCCTTTGTTCGTCGAGGGGATCGTCATGTCGTACATGCCCGGAGTCTCGCTGT
The DNA here is from genome assembly GCA_028067895.1 of Pseudomonadota bacterium. Classification (GTDB taxonomy): domain Bacteria; phylum Pseudomonadota; class Gammaproteobacteria; order Steroidobacterales; family Steroidobacteraceae; genus 13-2-20CM-66-19. Next base: position 566 of record JAPTUI010000520.1, read on the forward strand.
AGCCGGTCAGGTCCAACTTTCCCATGCCGTATACTTGATATCCGCCTCCGTTAGACAACGCCAGGAAGTTGGCCGTCTCTGTAAAGAGCGTTGCGGTATCGCCGTTGCTCGTGCCCGTAAACAGCTGAAACCCCGCTGCGCTCGATGTGCTGAACGGCGTTCCGAGGGTGACACAGCTCCCGCAGATTTGGGTGGTGCTCGAAGACGAAGACATCAGCTCACTAAACGCCCCGCTGACAGAAATGATGTTTCCGGGATTGACGAAAGTGATCGTCGCCATCGTCCCAGACGTGGTGACCCCAGCGCTGAGTCCACTGACATCAATAGTGCCCACAATCGGACCGGCAAAGGCCGGACCGGCAAAGGCAGCGATGCCTGTCACCAGCACAGCTGCGGTCAACAGTTTTCGAATGATCATGCGTACATCCTCAAAATGGTCGGTCCATGGTGGCCGCAGGCTAGATATGCAATCGTCATGCCATAACTAAAAACATAATTAAACCAAAGACATGAGACGTCTTTGAACCGAGCCCCTCGCCATAATGTAAAGAATTTCGACGAGCGGGCAGCTCAAATAAAGGCTCTCTGGAGACCTGGGGTGACACCAAATGTCGTGGCATGAGTCCGGGGCAAGTCATGGCCGTCTCCATTAGCATCACACCATGCTGAGTTATGCGCTTTCCGCAATCGCTTACGCGGCGCTGCTGGCGGCCTGCCTGACCGTCTGGCGGCGGCGCCTGACCGGTTCGGGCATCGTGACGGCGGTGGCCGCCGAGCTCGGCTGGTCGATCGTACTTGCCACGCAGGGAGGGCGCCTGAGCGAGTACGTCACGCCGCTGGTGATTCCCGCCGAGTACCTGCGCGACCTGGCCTGGGCACTGGTCCTGGTTCGCTGCCTGAGTGCAGAGAAGACTTCCGGCCTCGGACGGATCGCGCAGCGCTCCCTTGCGGGACTGGTGGTGCTGGTGCTGCTGTGGGCGATCGGCGCGTTCCTCCCGGGAGAGCCGGGCCTGTGGGTGCGCGAAGCGGCGCATTACTGGCTGTGGGGGGGGTTCGTGCTTGTCATTGCCGGGCTCGTGCTCGTCGAGCAGGTGGCACGCAACACCCGCGCCACGCAGCGCTGGGCGCTGAAATACGTCTGGCTCGCGATCGGGGCGTTCTACGCATGGGACCTGTGCCTGTATTCGGTGGCGATGCTGCACGGCAGTCTTGCCTCGGTCCTCTGGACCGACCGCGGTTTCTTCAATGCCGCGCTCGCCGTGCTGCTTGCGATTGGCCTCAGCCGTATCACCGAGTGGGAATCGGCCGCATTTCTTTCACCGCGCATCGTCTTCTTCAGCGCCACGCTCCTCGGGACGGCGCTCTACGTGTTCGTCATGGCCGTGGGAAGCTTCCTGATCCGCCGCTTCGGCGGCTCGTGGGGCGCGGCCGGGCAGCTGTTGTTTCTGGTCGCCGGGGCGCTGGTACTGGCGGTGGCCGCGCTCTCGGAGCAGTTCCGAGCCTGGTCGCGGGTGATGATCGCCAAATATCTTTTCCCTTACCGCTACGACTACCGCAGCGAGTGGCAGAAGCTCACCCGGGTGCTCTCGGAGCGCGACGACACTCCGTTCTACGACCGCATCGTGCGCGTCATGGCCGGCTTCGTCAGCGCCACGAACGGCGGACTATGGCTCGCCGACCGGGACGGCGGCTACGCGCCGGTCGGTGGAGAATTCGCCCCAGCCGATGCGCCGCGCGAGACGGAGCACCGGGCATTTTTTGACTACCTGCTGGCTCACGAGTGGATCTGCAATCTCGAGGACGAGCGCGGACCGCGCCGCGCTCGCCCGGAGCTCCGCCTGCCGCCCTGGCTGCTCGAAAATCCGCGCCTGTGGCTCGTGATCCCGCTCATCTGCCAGAACACGCTGGTGGGGTTCGTGGCGATCGGACAACCACTCGTGGCGGTGCACCTGGGCTGGGAGGAACTCGATCTGCTGCGGGCCGCCGGCCGCCAGGTGGCGAGCTACCTCGCCTTCGAGCAGGCGGCCCAGCGGTTGGGAGAGGCGCACCAGTTCGAGGCGATGAACCGGCTCTCCGCGGTGCTGATGCACGACCTGCGCCACCTCATCGCCCAGCAGGCCCTCGTGGTGCAGAACGCCGCCCGCCACCGCGGCAACCCCGAGTTCTTCGACGACGCAATCCTGACGATCGACAACTCGGTCAAGCGCATGACGCGCCTGATGGACGAGCTGAGAAGCGGCGTGCTGCGCGAACAGAATCAGCGTGTCGAGCTCGGGGAAGTGTCCGCCGAGGCGATCCGGCGCTGCGCGGGGCGCCGGCCGGAGCCGGCGCTGCAGGTGCGTGAGCGCACCGAGGTGGTCCTGAACCGGGAACGTCTGGCGCAGGTGCTCGAGCACCTGATCCGCAATGCGCAGGAGGCGACACCCGAGAGCGGATCGGTTACCGTAACGGTGCGCCGGGCGGGCCAGCAGGGGATCATCGAGGTGGCCGATACCGGCTGCGGGATGGATGCGGCGTTCATTCGCGAGCGGCTGTTCAAACCGTTCGATTCGACCAAGGGCGAGAGCGGCTTTGGCATCGGGGCCTATCAGGCCCGCGAGTTCGTGCGCAAGTGCGGTGGCTCGATCGAGGTCGAAAGCGCTCCGGGCCGTGGTACGCGCTGCACCCTGCGGCTGCCGCTCGCGCCGATGCTGCAGTCGCAAGAGGAGCCCGAACGCGCATGAACACGACCGACGCGACCCGCCTGCTCATCGTCGAGGACGACCCAGGTTTGCAGCGCCAGCTGAAGTGGGCGCTCGATAGCTTCGAGGTCGAGTTCGCTGCGACACGCCCGGAGGCCCTGGTTGCGGTGCGGCGTCTCGAGCCCGCGATCGTGCTGCAGGATCTCGGGCTGCCGCCGGACCCCGACGGCGTGGAAGAGGGTTTTGCCACGATCGCCGAGGTGCTGCAATTGGCGCCGGCCACCAAGATCATCGTGGTCACGGGGCGGGAAGGCCGCGAGCACGCGTTGCGCGCGATCGGCATGGGCGCCTACGACTTCTGCCAGAAGCCGGTGGACATGCAGGTGCTGGCGCTCATCCTCGATCGCGCGCGCCGCATCCACTCCCTTGAGCTCGAGAATCAGCGCCTCGCCGCGAGCCGCCCGGCGCATGCGCTCGATGGGGTGATCGGGACCAGCGAGCCGATGATGAAGGTCTGCCGCCTCGTCCAGAAGCTCGCTCCCACCCAGGCGACGGTGCTGTTGCTCGGGGAAAGCGGCACCGGCAAGGAACTGCTCGCCCAGGCGCTGCATGCGCTCAGCGCGCGCGCATCACGACCGATGGTGGCCATCAACTGCGCGGCGATCCCGGAGAATCTGCTCGAGAGCGAGCTGTTCGGTTACGAGCGCGGCGCCTTCACCGGCGCGGTCAAGCAGACCCGCGGCAAGATCGAGATGGCCGACGGCGGTACGCTTTTTCTCGATGAGATCGGCGACATGCCGCTCGCCCTGCAGGCGAAGCTCCTGCGCTTCCTGCAGGAGCGGGTCATCGAACGGGTCGGCGGGCGCGAGCTGATCCAGGTCGACGTGCGCATCGTCGCCGCGACCCACCGCGATCTCAAGGCGGAAATCGCCGCGAAGAGCTTCCGCGAGGACCTCTACTACCGAATCAGCGAGGTGGCGGTGACCATCCCGCCGCTGCGCGAGCGCGGCGCGGACGCGGTGCTGATCGCCAATTACCTGCTGCAGAGCGCGTGCCGGCGCCAGCGCCGGCCCGTCCTCAAACTCGCCCCCGAGGCGATCGCGGCGATCGATCGGTACCCTTGGCCGGGCAACGTGCGCGAGCTCGAGAACCGCATCAACGCGGCGGCGATCATGGCCGAGGGGAAAATGGTGACCGCGGAGGACTTGACGCTGCAGAATCCGGCGGACGGCACGCACATCGTGCCGTTGCGCGAAGTGCGCCAGCGCGCCGAGCGTGACGCCGTCACGCGCGCCATGGCCTTCACCGGCGGGAACATCTCCAAGGCCGCTGAACTCCTCGGTGTGACTCGCCCGACGCTCTACGACATAATCGAGCGCAGCGGTAAGTCCGCGCACGAATGAGGCGCGAAGGCAAGCACGGTCACGATCTGAAGAGGCCGTGACAAGCGCTCGAATCTTTTGACATAGCGCAAACGTGCGGCGTGCGCCGGCGCTGCCGGAGTGTGCGCCAAGTTCCATCCGCGGAATGTGCCAACAGGTTTTCACGCCGGCGGCGCGTGTTATGTTGTATATCGCCGATGTGACGTGACCGTGCGGTCCATGAATTGACAATCCGCGTCACCTCGCCACTGGCGGAGCCGTCGTTGGGGTCACAGTGACGATTCCCCTTGCCGCGCAGCGATTTGCGCAGCGCACCAGGATTCATCGCGAAACCGCGACGTCTGTGCGGGCAGACACATAAACGGGTTTCGGGCGAGGACAGTTGCCTCGGTAAGGCATAAGTAACTGATAATAAGAATAAAATAAAGTTGGCACAATCGTTGCTAATACCTGCGCGGGCCATGCGCGGGTGCTGATCGCCGCGTCATGCCGCCCCGATGCAGATTTCCGGCAGGGTTCCGGGATTCGGAGTGCAAATGCGAGCGCGAATGTCGGTGAGGATCGTCTGTTGCGCGGCGGTGGCGCTGGGCGCGCTGCCGCTTGCCGGTTGCGGTGGCAGCAGCGCGGGCGGCGGCAGCCTCACCGGATCGGTGCCCGCGGCAAGCAACAAGAGCGGCAGCGTCTCGCTCTCGGGTTCGCCGCCGTCGGCGGTGACCGTGGGACAGAATTATTCTTTCACCCCGTCTGTGACCAAGACCAGCGGCACGGTCGTTTTCTCCATCAAGAACGCGCCCACGTGGGCCACTTTCAATTCCAGCACCGGGACACTGACGGGCACCCCGCCGGCGGCCGCTGCGGGCACCGACTCGAAC
>JAPTUI010000417.1 GCA_028067895.1 Pseudomonadota bacterium
AGATCATCGAGAAAATCGCTCGGGCGAGAGCCAAAGTCGAGCAGATCAAACCCGGATCGACCCTCCCCAGGGGCAAAAAGATCAGTGTGTAAAGTCATTTACGAGACACTACACTAGTTGTTCTTGTGCTTGCGGCCGCGGCCGAAGCGTAGCGCGATATCAAGGTTCACCTTGACGCGGATGCGCACACATCGGACGAGGAAGTGCAGCACAAGGACGAGCACGGGAACGTACTCGGCCATTGGGCTCCGATCGGAGGGATGCTCAGAGACGAAAAAGCCGCCTAGAGATGGCGGCTCGGTGATTGCTGGTCGCAAAGAACCAGCCTACGGAAATCAGACTACTGTCAATGCGCATTACCTTCAACACGATAGTCAAAGGTCCAAACAAAAAGCCCGCTTTCGCGGGCTTTTCAGGAGTGGTGCAGAGACACCTCTCCCTACGGCATTACAGTATCACAAGAGTCCAAAATTTGGCAGAATTCCAGATAATTTCTTTTTATACAAATACTTAAGACTGCACATTTTAGAGGCGCTCGACTTGGTCCCAATAGCACCTATGGAGAGAGTCCAGCGCCGAATTGAGTCGGTAGTAATAGGCGCGTTCACTCAGCTCGAGTGCCCGCAATTTTCCGTACAGGCGCACATGCGGCAGGAGGTAATGAACGAGCAAAACATCAGCCTCGCGTTCACGGGCTTGATTGCGTTTGCGCTGCTGTGCAGACCATCTCCGATGCTCTTGGAGCTGGAGCCGCTCTGGTTCGTAGTCATCGTCCCAATCGGGAAAGAACAGGTATTCGTCCTCCAAATCGCGGTACTGGTCCGTGTAGTTGGCTAGCTCCGCTACGCGGCCATCGATCAGGACGACGTTAGCGGGCGCGTTAGCCAGGGGCTCCCATTCGGCCCCCTTGCAAAGCTCCGAATACCCGAGGAGTTTAGATGCCGTCCATCGGTGATCAATCTTCCAGGCTGCTCCCCGGAACACTGACCACTGCTTCATAAGCGGTCGCCATTGCGCTCGCAGCCATCGGCGAGAGAGAGCTGCGCGACGCTCGACGGCGAGAGGCTCGCATGGATCCCTCAAGTGGTCGACTCTCCTGCGTGGGCCGCTCCTCGGTCCCCCGCCTTTTGGAGGGAAGAATCAACTGCGAGCAGTAGCCGCAGAGCGGCCGCGCCGCTGGACAGCACGTATACTGCCACTTCGAGAGACGGCGCGACCGGTGTTTCGAGCCCCTGCCCATGACGGTATAGGTGGATTGCATCGACCCAGTCTGCAACGCCTTCTAGCAGTTTTTCGCGACAATCCCGCTCGATCGAATCCACGCCAGCGGCGGAAACCAGAGTTTTCAGCTTCTCGACAAGCCGTCTGTTGAGGCGCTGGCTATTGGGGTCCACGAGCCGTGCAAGAATCTCCACGGCTTCGAACATTGATCTGACGGAAGCTTTCGTGTCCGCCGGCTGGGCATCCAAATGCGAATGCGCAGACTGAAATGCTGCGAGCACACCCGAGTAGCGTGGCGCGCTGGCCGCACGTAGCACGGACACGCGATTTCGTTCGAACTCCTCATCCACGAAGTAGTGCACCCCACACAGCTCGTCGAGCGAATAGGCGAGGTTCTCTTCCCGCAGGGCCCTCTGAACGAACCCGTGCCACGCGTCAGCCTTGGGGTACGTGAATCCGGCTGGTCCAGAAGTCCCATTCCACGACGGATACTGTTTTTTGAGGAATCGCCAGATGAGCGTAATGCTGCTCAGAACAAACTCGATCCTCGTCTTCGTGAAGAACCCGTCGAAATCCCAATAGCCGTTATAGCTCAAGATGAGGCCGCCTTCCTCCTTGAGGTACGCACTGATGGCCCCGCCGTCCTCGTAGTGACTCGCACTCAGGTAGCCTGAGAGACGATTGCGAAAAAACGGGCTATCTTGCGCAGGCGCGCCTCGCTCGATGTACAAGCGCGAAAACAGTTCGCCGCTGGGGCGTTCAGCGTTCGTCATTCAAGCTCCCAGGTGTTTGAACGCCAGCACTTGCGTCTATGGGTCGCCTCGGCTTCACCGCCGCTGCAAGGCGACGTACCGCTTGAGTGCGTTATCCATGCGGGTCTGCCACCCAGGGCCGGTGGCACGGAAGAACTCCAGCACGTCCTTCGAGATCCGCAACGTCGTCTGCGTCTTCTGGCCGGATCCGATCGGCCGGCCGCGGCGCACGAGCTTCTTTCCATGGTAAAGATCCGCCTCGGCGACCCACTTGTCGGTGATCTCGGGAGCGTCGTCGGGATTACGCGAGGTTCGGTGCGATCTTTTTGATTTCACGGTCATTGGCTTTCCTCATGGAGATGATCCGCCGTGCCTTGCCGCGCGGCGTCCAAACGATGATGATGATCCGGCCCCCCAGCTTCCCGGCACTGATGTACCGCAGCTCTCCGTAGTCCTCTCGATCATCGGGCCGGGTCAGATGAGGGCCGTCGAAAACCTCCTTGGCCTGGCGGAAATCGAGGCCTCGCTCGCGCAAGGTCCACTCCCGCTTGGCACGGTCGAAGGTGATTCGCATGGTATTTATCGTAGCTACGTTTATTGAGGCGCGCAACCCGCCCGGCCGCGCGCCGGCTTGGAGAGCCGGCGGTGCCTGGACACCGCCGGCGGGCGGAACCACGCTCGCGTGGCCAGCTCAGCCGCAGCGGCGCCGCTTTATCAGACGCGCCAGCTCGTGGAAATCCCGCTTCGTGAGTCCATCATCCGCGACCAGCCCAGCGATCGCCGTCAGCGCCTTGGCGCGGGGCACCCGCTCAGGCTCGTCCACTTCGATGACGAGCCTCCCGGAGCTCACACTCACCTTCACCGGCACGCCGGTCGCGAACCCGGCGCGTTCGAGCCAAGCGCCCTGGAGGCAGAGCCGGGGCGCGAGCATCGGGCGGCCATCGAGTCCGCGGACCTGCCGGGGCCCGTAAGACACCGTGTATCGCCGGATCGGGACGACGGGAGCGAGTTTCTGCGTGAAATCGCGAGAAATGGACGGCTGTGCCGGCGCGGTGCCCGGCGTAGAGTGTGAGTGAGCCATGACCTGCTACCTTCGATAGTGGGTTGGGTCAGGCGCCGGATGGTGTTGTTCGCACTGTCCGGCGCCGCTTCGACCTGGGGCGGGATTGCCCGCGACCCCAGCGCCACGCCGCAGCGCAGCCGTCAAGGCCGCCGGAGGCGCTCGTGAGCGCGGGTCTTCCCGCGCGAAGCCTTGACGGCGAGAACGGCGGGGTAAAATGGGAGAGGGCAAGACCGTCCTCCCTTCCCTACAGCCACTGGACCATGAGGACGACAATAGCGCTATCAGTCAGCGGATACAGGAATGCCCGAATACCTACGGAGAGGGTGGGTGGGTAATGGAACCTCTGGCTAATGCAACACGCGGTGAATCTCGGGTCCTTATAGATCCGAGGGTCTATGTTGCCCTCGGTTAGATTAAAGCCCCGAGTAGGGGCGGCCGTTCTCGAGATGGCTTATTTTATGATTCGAGTCGAGCTACACCATGCGACGTGGCAGGACTACGACACTCTTCATCAGGAGATGGGCAAAGAGGGCTGAAACCGGAAATCTCGGGTTTCTGAGCGTCGATTGGGGAATTCGCTGGCGAATCGCGGTGGAACGTGTGCCGGCCTCGCTTGGTGCCGGCGAGGCTTCAAGTGGAATGGCCGTGCTGATGGCCGTCGCCGCCAGCTTTCAGCCAGGAAGCCGATGATCAGATCTGCTGGGTGTAGCAATCGATCCAAGTTCGGTTGCAGTTGGTTTTGTGTCCCCAGCAGTCTTGGTATGCCCTGGCTCGCTCAACGCCCTCGAGCGTCCGAAAGATCAGCACCTTCTCGTCGCGGTGTCGTCCGCGCGTCGCAGTCTGGGCCGTGACCCTGAACGGCGTACCGTTCCCAGAGGTGTGGTACGTGAGCTTCGGGTGTCGCGTCACCCAGGTATACGCGGCGGTGAACGACCTGGGATTGGCGGCTGTCCCGTGGCGGGGCGGCCTGGTTGGCTTGACGATGCTCATGGTTGGGTCAGGCCTCCACGGTGATTTTGATGTTGGCGGGGTCGACCCCGAGGGTGGAAGCGAGCCGGCGCTTGGCCTCTGCAATCGAGAGTGGAGCCTCCACAACATCCTCGTCATCATCGGCTCCTACCGTGGCGATCTGCTCCGAAGAGAGCGGGACCGTCGCGATTGGTGGGAATTCCAAGCCCATCCCGGCCCCAATGCGATTGACAGGATCGGTGGCTTCCTGGTCGTAGAGCGAGACCCAAACGCCACGCCCCACCGGGATCGAGTGCCCAGCGGCTTTCCGAGCTTTGTAGGCGCGATTGAAGCGCGCACGGACCTCGTCGCCGTCGATGAGGTGGACTTTGGCGTATCTCGGGTTCTCTCGATCGTCGACGGAGACCGGCACGACCGCATCGACATCATCGAGGGTGCGCCAACTCTTGTCGCCGGGTGTGCGCGGGAAGGCAATCCACGTGTCCTGCGTGGTTCGGATCGAAACTAGCAGGCTTTCCTTGCCCTTAGTGATTCGGCGCACGCTCGATTTTCCGCTCCTTGGCTCTCGCTCGACTTTCCAGCCGTCCTTCTGGAGCACCTCGAGGGCTATCCGGAACAGCTGGGTCTTCATAGCAACCTTTTCTGGACTTCCGTAAACGTTAGTCATTTCTCCACCCAAAATTTGTAAATGGCGCGGATATTCTAGAGAAGTCTCACGTACGTGTCAATACGTAGTAAATACCTTACACGTGTTCCTAGCAACAAACCAAATACGTTCATAGACGAACCAGAATTGTCTCTAGAATATGGACTTGAGGTCGAGCTTCCTATAGATCCCGGACAACGGCGGCGGGCACCCCGCCCGACAGCTTGCTCATCCGCGGCCTGTCGTCGAGCCTGATGCAAACGTGCCGCTCCCCATCCACTTGGCAGGGCGCAAGATGGGCGATCGCCGCCCGCACCTGGGCGTCCGTGAGCCCGCTGACCCGGGGAATGAAAGCCCACACGCCGATCGCGATCGTGAGCACCATGCCAAGACCAATGCCGATGCCCCAGGTGAGCGCGGTTGTCCATCGGAACCGGCCGGTGGCGCGCTCCACCCGCTCGCCCAGGTCCTTCAGCCGTTTCTCGAGGCCTGCGGCGATCTCCTCCCCAAAACCGCGGGCCATGTCGGCGCCGGTGTGCTGGGCCTCCTCTTCGACGTAGAACCACCACCGGTTACTCAATTCATCGAGCGCTTCGCGTTGGGCGTCGGCGGCCGCCTCGGCCAGCTTGACCAGTTGACGCAGCGTTACCTGAACCTCGGCCGCCTCAGTGCGCGCCTCACTATTGGCCAGGCGCTGGGCGCTCACCGCCTCACCGAGCCGCCGCTCGAACTCGCCGAAGAGCTCCTTCGCGGTCCGCAGCATCTCGCCCGCCTCGGCCTCGAGGCGCCCCAGGGTCTCATCGTTCATGCTCCCCCCCGCCCTATCGTTCCTGATTC
>JAPTUI010000106.1 GCA_028067895.1 Pseudomonadota bacterium
TCCTCACAGCAGGCGCCGACACAGTGCCCCAGGTTGGGCCGGCGACCAACTCAATATTTAACATAATATACATTATGCGCACTACAAGTCATGCGTCAAGTTCCTGAAGGCTGGTCGGGAATGGCCTCCCGCCAACGTGTTCAGCGCCTCACATCCAGTGCTCAGGGATGCAGTACCACGAGATTCTTCTCCGTCGCCCCCTGAACGGCCTGAAGCGGTATCCGGCCATCAAATGTTACGAATCGTCCGTCATGCCGAACAGCGAGGCCGAGCAGGTACACGTCCGTGATCTGCCGTGGACCGTGGATCCGCGTTACATCGAATACAGCCGGATCGAGGAGACTTGACGCATCCTCCCAGAATTCATGGATGCTCTCTCCGCACGCCTCGGCCAGTCGCCCGACGAGCGCCTGAACGGGCTGTGGGTTGGCATACGACCGGCTCGACATGATGCGAACGCAACCATTCTGGGTCAGCGGGCAGGATGCCCAGCCTTCCTTAGCATGCCTCGCGAACCATGCCATCGCAGGCTCGTGCGATACGTGATCAGGATCAAACAGCGCAATCAGCACGTTGATGTCAAGTAGAGAGCGCACGGTATCCCCACAGCCTCACGCCCGGAAGAATCATCGCTCAGTCGCTGAAGACGAGGTCTGCACGCTTGCGGCGGCTAATACACGTCGTCCTCGCGGAGCTTGTCGATCTGTTCGTTCGTCACCAAGCGGCCACGCGAGGCGAACGGCCTCACCCCGTAGACCGCCTGCGGCTCCCGCACCGCCCCCGTCTCCTGTGGGGTCGTCAGTGCGCGCCGTGCAAGCTCCGAGATCATCTGCCCCACAGTCTTTCTCTCGTACCGAGCCCGCTCTTTGGCGGCCTGGAGTACGTCGTCCGCGATATCGATCGTGGTGCGCATGCATCAGATGCTGACGCATCACGCATCGGACGTCCAGCGCGATTTGATGCTGTCCACCTCCCATCGGCCTGGTGCCACGTCTCGGGGAATGACCGGCAAGCCGTCCGCGGGATGGAGCACAGTCTTTCCGCAGGCTGAATCCCAGGCTTCGGACGGGCGCGTACTTTCCGTGATGATGACGCGAAGCTGCCGAACTTGAGCTTCGCAGCTCATTGGCTTCACGGTAGCACTGCGAATCTTGATGATGTTTTCAGGGCACCATCGGATCTGTTTCGAAGGTCCAGTCCATCTGTGCCAGGCGACGTGCCAATACCGGCTCTAAGCCCAATGCCACTGCCGCGATAACCACGGACACGGGCAGCAGCCAGACCTGCAGCCCGTGGGACGCAAAGCCGGTCGCAAATGTCATAACGGCACTCATGCCGGCCACGGCATTGAGTGCAAAAGTCATTCCTTTGCCGCCGATCTCATTCCAGAGCAGAGGCGCTGCCACCACGTAGCTGAGCCCAAAAACCAGTGCAGCCGCGGACACACTCGCCTCGAGCGCGTCCGAGAGTGGACCTTTGATGAACGCAATGAGAGTCAGTAAGATCACGAGGGCGACGCTTCCAGCCAGCTGAACCCCATTGCGCCTGTGGGCTTGGAACAACGCCCGGGTGAACCCGTTGCGCGTACCGTTGCGCCCCGCCAGATACAAGAACGGCCAGTCGCTGCGAGATAATAGCCATTTTCCGGTCGACATGATGGCGAATATCGGCAATTCGGCTATCGCCATCATGACACTGCGGCGCAAAGCGCGCCTGAGCGGCTCGTGAAATTCGCGTGCGAGCACTCCCGTTCCGATCATGAAGCCCAGGATGATGATGTTGTATAGAACCCATCCACAAGGCCCGAACGGCGTCAAGAGGGTTCGTGGTAACGGATCTTTGCGCCAGCGTCTCGGTTGCCAGCAGAGCAGTTTCCATGTCGCGGCCACTACGCCACGATTTGGTGTCCCAGTGCTCTGCCCTACCCTCAGGTCCTGGCGCTGTTCAGAAGATTCGACGTCCAAACGAGCTTGGGCTGGTACGTAGCGCAGCTTAGCGACAGTCACAGCGGACGTTGCGAGTAGAACTGGCACGGTCACCCACGGCGGAGCGAACAGCAACCAGGCCATGCTACTGGGGACCAGAAAGAGTAGCGACAAGGGCAGCAGCACAAGTATGAGCAACAAGCGCTTTCGACGGGAGTGCCCAGTAGCCTGAGGTGACGACAATCCGCCGATCATCGGCAGCGTGGCAATCGCAAGGCTACCCATGATGGGTCCACCCAATGCGAGCAAGGGCATGGCGAGCGCCATTCCCACGACGAGCAGTACCGTCACTATTGCGCCGTGTTCTGCCTCAATGAGGCCGGGCACCGCCATCGATACTTCGGTCGTGACCTGGCGCCAATAGTGGCGCGTCACGCACGATGGCGCAAACAGTGCGACCATCCACCACGCCATCACGAACGCAGAAAGCCCGTGGTGGAACATTTCGGCCAAGCCGTGGATCTGCACGAAGCGACGTTCCGCCGGAAATCTCAGCGCGACCAGAAGGCTGAAGATTGCACTGGATATCGCGAGCAGATTCTCTCTCACCAGCGTCGGTTGCAAATAGTTGCGCAGCGCCGCTCGGGTCAACCGAAGGTTCATCGCGTCATCTCCAGGAACGCTGCCTCCAGATCCGGTTGTCGCACGACGACGGTCGTACCTGCATGTTGTGCCGTCCGGGCCGCAGCCGCGTCATCCCAACCGTCGACGAGCAGCTCACCCCTGACACGATCGTCGGCCAGCACCGCGAGTCCCTCCGGGAGGGCTTCACGCGGAGCCTGTACCCAGCGCATCGTGGTGCGAAATCGTTCCATGGGCGTGTCGTGCACGATGACTCCCCGGCGCATGAAGATCGCTCGGGTGGCGACTTTTTCGAGATCTGAGAGGATATGGGACGAGATTAGCGCGCTGCGACCGTTCTCCCTACAGAACCGGGCGATCAGCGCGACGAAATCGAGCCGTGCCTGCGGATCCAGGCTCGACACCGGCTCGTCGAGCACCAGAAAATCCGGTTCATGCCTCAGGGCAAGCAGAATGGCCAGACGTTGCTTCTGTCCCCCGGACAGCGCTTTGACCCGCTGCTTCATGTCGAGCCCCGCCCACTCAAGCAGCCACGTCGGGACCGGATCCGGCGCGCGGGCATAAAATTTGCCAAGATAGTCGATCAGTTCGCCGACTTTAAACCAGGAGAAGCCGTTTAGCGCTTGGGGAACAAAGCCAATCCGGCCGAGCGTCGAAGGACGCAGTTCCTCGGCCCGCTCGCCAAAGAGCCGCACTTCACCGGCGCTTGGCAACAAGAATCCGAGCAGGCAGCCAATCAGCGTCGTCTTTCCGGCGCCATTGGGCCCCAGTAATCCGACAATCTCGCCCGCACCTATGGTGAACGAGACACCTGCCAGCGCGTCACGGTCCCCGTAGCGCTTGCGCAGCGCCTGTACATCCACAAATGTAGTCACACTCCACCTCAAGCGTCCCGTTCTTTGCGTTGCGCGCCGTCATCGGCTCTGAGTTGTTCGATACGATAGCATCCCAATCATGGCCGAGCTATGCCGCGACCCGCGGCGGCATCTGCAATGCGCTGGCGAAGATCGGCGCATTTAGACATATCTTTGCGACAGGGTGCGCGGCTTGCTGTGCGACGGACCAGGACTACCGGGTATCACTGGGCGGTGTTGATCGCGCGGCCGCGCTCTCCGGCAGGAGTCGGCCCCACTACTCCCCCCGTGTCGTCATTAGCCATTGAGTCATACCGCGCGAGCCCTCTCAGGTATACGAACGCCGGTCTCGCATCGCCTGTCACATCAGTGCCCACAAAGGCATACAATCCGGCGATCGACAGCAGGCGACACGAGGTGGACGTGGGCACTGATCGGATGGAAGCCTTCAGCGACGGCGTGATTGCGATCCTCATCACGATCATGGTGCTCGATCTGAAAATCCCCCGCGAAACTGACGTGCGCGCGCTCGTTCCCGTAGTGCCCACGCTGCTCACCTACGTGTTGAGTTTCATCTACCTCGGAATTTACTGGAATAATCATCATCATCTCCTGCTGGCGACGCATCGGGTCAGCGGGGGCATCCTCTGGGCAAATCTCCATCTGCTGTTCTGGCTCTCGCTCATCCCCTTCACCACCGGCTGGATGGGGGAGAACCACTTCGCGCCCGTACCGACTGCAGCCTATGGCGTCGTCCTGCTGATGGCTGCCGTCGCATGGTGGATTCTGCAACAGCGGATCATCGTGACTCAGGGGGACGAGTCGATCCTGCGGCAGGCCATTGGCGGCGACTGGAAGGGCAAGGTCTCCCCCCTGCTCTATCTTCTCGCCATCGTAGTCGCTGTCTACGCACGATGGATCTCGGTCGGCCTTTATGCGTTGGTGGCGATGCTGTGGCTCATCCCGGACCGGCGGATTGAACGGGTGCTCGTCGTGGCTTCCCCAAAAGAGTAGCTTCGGCATTGCAATTCGCAATCCGGGCGCAGAGGGGTAAGGCGGGAACGCCCGTTCAATTGAAGCTCGCGGGGTTCCATCCAGTGATGCCGTGAATTCACGCGATCAGAGCGCTGCTGTAGGATTGCCACGGATCGCTGTGGCGACCTTTGCCGGAACGAGCACGGTCGCGGCTCGGCTGGTCATTCAGCGGCGGGCACGGCATGACGGTGTTCGGTACGGTCTGCAAGACCCTCCTTCGGGCCATGAGCGCGTGGGGTAATGAATATGTCGGGGACTCGCATTTTCCGTAGGGCGCTTCGGTGCATGCCCGGTGCCGTGGCGCTTATGGTACTCATCGTACTGCCCGCTTTGGCGCGCCCGGCCGCGCCTGACGCAGCGATGCTGAAGCCCGTCCAGGAGTGGATCGCGGCGTATAACGCGGGGACGGGCCCCCTGCCCGAGAATATTTTCACCCGAAATGTTGTCATCGCGGACGAGTTCCCGCCATTCATCTGGACCGGCATATGGGGGAACATCGATGGGCCACCGCAATCGATCACATCATGAAGCCAGGGCAAGAACACGTTTCAGCGGGCTCACCGCGCTTCTTCGAACGCGCAAGAAGCGGACGTCGGGTGTCGTTCGTTCTGCCGGCGCACTTGTGGATTTCCGGCCGGAAGGGTCGATTCAGCGAGCGCGCGCTCTGGCTCTACGTGCTCGTGAAGACGGCGAGCGGTTGGAAGATTGCGGCGGACACCTGGACGACGACTCATATCGCCTGGAAGTAGGATACCGGACATGGCGTGAGCACACCCCTATGTGATTTCGGTCCCTGCGGGCATCGGCGACATGCCCCAGCCTCGGGCGGCCACATGGCACCTCACCTGCCCACCGTGATCGAGTCACGAGTCAGCGACGGCCGCATCTACCTTTCGATCTGCGTCCTCAGCGGAACTATCGTGGCGGCGACGTACTCCGTGGATGAATCCAGTCGTGCAGTTGACCAGCGGCTTGCCGCCGGCATACTCCCCGCGTCGAGCGGATCCACCCCAGTCAGTGCATGAGTAAG
>JAPTUI010000194.1 GCA_028067895.1 Pseudomonadota bacterium
CCAGCGCGCCGTCCTCGCCGCCCGGCGCGCGCGCCTGGCGGCGCGCCGCCGCACGCGCCGCGTGGATCTCGCGCAGGCGCAGCAGGTTCTGGCCGCCGAGCTGCGCTCGGCCTACCTGATCGGGCGGCAAGGGCCGCTGAAACTGCTGCTGAATCAGGGCGATCCGGGCCGGATGCAGCGGATGTTCGCGTATTACAGCTATGTCGGCCGCCAGCGCGCCACGGACATCGCTGTGATCGAGGCGGACCTGAAGGGGATCGCACAGCTCAGTGCCGAGTTGCGCACGGCCTACACGCAGCTGCGCAGCCTGGAGCAGCAGCGCAATGCGCAGGTCCAGATGCTCGAGCACGCCACGAGCGAGCGCCGCGAGGTGCTGGCGCGCATCGCCGCGCGCACCCGCACCGGCACGCAGCGCCTGGCGCGTCTGCGCCGCCAACAGCAGGGCCTGCTCGTGCTGCTCGCGGCGCTGCGCCGCGCCGAGGCACGGCTGCCTGCCGAGCGGCCGCAGCGCTTCACGCGCCTGCGCGGCCACCTGCCCTGGCCAGTCGCCGGGCAGCTGATCGCGCGCTTCGGCCAGCCGCGCGCCGGGGGCCTGCGCTGGGATGGGGACCTCATTGCCACGCGGCTCGATGCGCCCGTGCACGCGGTGGCGCCGGGGCGGGTGGTGTTCGCCGACTGGCTCGCCGGGCTCGGACTGCTGATCATCGTCGACCACGGCGGCGGCTACATGAGTCTGTACGGGCACAATGACCGCCTCTATGCCCGGGTCGGGGAGCAGGTCGCCGCCGGGCAGCTGATCGCTGCCGCCGGGGACAGCGGCGGGGCGAGCCGCCCGGAGCTGTACTTCGGGATCCGCCTGGGGACCCGTCCGATCGATCCGCGGCTGTGGCTCGAGCATCATGCCCGCTAGACTGTGACCATGCTGCACTGGCTCATCGACTTCGTTCTGCACCTGGACCGCCACCTCACGACCCTGCTCGCGCAGGTCGGCGCCTGGACCTACGCGATCCTGTTCGCGGTCATCTTTGCCGAGACCGGTCTGGTGGTGACGCCCTTCCTGCCCGGAGATTCGCTGCTGTTCGGGATAGGTGCCGTCGCCGCCGTCGATGCAAGCGGCACGCTGAGTGCGCCGCTCGCGACGCTGGTGCTGGCCGTCGCGGCCATCCTCGGCAATACGGTCAATTACACCGCCGGGCGCCTGATTGGCCCGCCGGCCTTCAGCGGCCGCTACCGGCTGCTGAAGGTCGATTACCTGCGTCGCACCGAGGCGTTCTTCCTGCGCCACGGCGGCCGGGCGATCGCGCTCTCGCGCTTCATTCCGATCATCCGCACCTGCATGCCGTTCGTGGCCGGCGTCGGTCGCATGCCCTACGGACGCTTCCAGGGCTACAACGTCCTCGGCGGCCTCGCCTGGGTCTCGCTCTTTCTCTGGGGCGGGTACTTCTTCGGCAACGTTCCGCTGGTGAAGCGCAATTTCGGCCTGGTGACCCTCCTGATCATCGCCGTGTCGATGGTGCCGGTGGTGCTGACATTTCTCAGACGCCACCGCGCGCATCCGGAAATTCCCTGATCTCCTCGAAGCGTGCGGTACCGCGGCGGGGCCGCGCGGCAGTATGATGCCGAGGCAGCGCCCGGCCGCTGCCTGCCGAGCCCGTCCATGAGCCCACCGCCGATCCAGGTGTCTCGCACCTCTGCCGCGCACCGGCGGGCCGCACTCGCCGGCGCCGCGCCGAGTCGGTTCGGCCGTTGCACGCCGGCCCAGCCACGCCGCGGCCGTAAGCCTGATGCGGCCCGCGGTGCGCGCAATCGACCGCAGCCCTGGCGCTCGAGCGCATCGGCGCGCCTCAGCGCATGACCGCCCGGTACGATTACGTCATCGTCGGCGCCGGATCGGCCGGCTGCGTGCTCGCGAACCGGCTGAGCGCCGATCCGGCGCTGCGGGTCCTGGTGCTGGAAGCCGGCGGCCGCGATACGTCGTTTCTGATTCACATGCCGGCGGGCATCGCGCGGCTCACCACCCCGGCGCTCAACTGGTTGTACGAGACCGAACCGCAGGGGGCGCTCGCCGGCCGCCGTCTGTTCTGGCCGCGCGGCAAGACGCTCGGCGGATCCAGCTCGATCAACGCCATGGTCTACATCCGCGGCCAGCGCACCGATTACGATCACTGGTGCCGTCTCGGCAACCCCGGCTGGGAATTCGACGCGGTGCTGCCGTACTTCCGCCGTGCCGAGCACAACGAGTCCTTCGAGGACGAGTGGCACGGCCGCGGCGGTCCGCTGAACGTCAGCGCACGTCGCTACACCAACCCGCTCACCCACCAGTTCGTGGCCGCAGCCGAAGCGGCCGGCCTTGCTGCGAACCCGGACTTCAACGGCCGTGACCAAGAGGGCGCCGGACTCTATCAAGTGACCCAGAAGGCGGGTCGGCGCTGCAGTGCGGCCGATGCCTATCTGCACCCCATCGCCCGCCGCCCCAACCTGACGGTGCTCACCGGCGCGCTGGCGCTGCGAGTGCTGTTCGAGGGGCGCCGTGCCATCGGGATCGAGTATCTGCGCGGCGGTATCCGTACCGAGGTCCGCGCGCAGCGCGAAGTTCTGCTCGCCGGCGGTGCGATCAACTCCCCGCACCTGCTGCTGCTCTCGGGGATCGGTCCGGCCGACGAACTGCGCGCGCACGGTCTTAAGGTGCGCCACGACCTGCCGGGTGTCGGGCGCAACCTGCAGGATCATCTCGATGTGCACGTCATTCACGCCTGCAAGCGGCCGGTGACGCTCGACTCCCGGGCCCGAGGCTTTGGAGCTTTGCGCACGGCACTTCGTTACGCGCTGTTTCATGACGGTCCGGGCGCGAGCAACGTCGCTGAGGCCGGCGCTTTCCTGCGCAGCTCGGCGCTGGCCCCGACGCCCGACGTGCAGATGCACTTCATCCCGGCATACGTCGTCGATCACGGACGGCGCAAAATGCCGGGCTACGGCATGACGCTGCACGTGTGTTATTTGCGACCGGGCAGCCGCGGCTCGATCCGCCTCGCTTCGGCGCAGCCGACCGAGGCTGCGCGCATCGACCCCGCGTATCTCACCGATCCGTCCGATCTGGCCCCGCTCATCGCCGGTATCCGGCGGGCGCGCGACATCTATGCGCAGGCGCCCCTGCGCGCGGACCTCGCTGAGGAGGTGTTTCCCGGCAGCGCGCAGCGCAGCGATGCCGATCTCGAACGCTTCATCCGCGCCGCTGCCGAGACGGAGTATCACCCGGTAGGCACCTGCAAGATGGGCGTGGATGCCGAGGCCGTGGTCGATCCGCAGCTCAAAGTGCGCGGCCTGGAGGGGGTGCGGGTGGTGGATGCCTCGATCATGCCGACGCTGGTGAGCGGCAATACCAACGCGCCGGTCATCATGATCGCGGAGAAGGCGGCCGATCTGATTCTCGGTGTGCACTCGGCCCCGCACTGAGCGGGGGCGGCGAGCGCCGCGCCCGTACCTCAGGGCCGTGTGCGGGCGATCTTACCGAGCACGCGCAGCGCGCGTTTCTTTCGGCGCGGGCCGCTCACGGCGTGCGCTTGGCCGCCGAGGACGCGCAGCGCTCGGTGTTTTTTCAGGCTGAGCGCATCGCGCGCCTGCGCGGCGCTGAGCCACCCGCCCGTGAAATCCGCCCGCTGCAGACCGACGCGGATGTAGGTGTTGTGGCGCATCAGGCGCCAGATCAGTCGGCTGCGTTCATTTTCGATCATGGCGATGATCGGGCCCTGATCGATGCCGAGGAAGGCGTCGTCGACCCAGCCGCGACCGGGGACCACGTGGCCGGTGCTAGCCAGGCGGGCATCGAGGAAGCTCGGATTGAAGGAATCGAGAAAGCCGTACCGGGTGTAGATCATGTCGCCGTAGCGGCGCAGCAGCGCCTGCGTGGCTTTGGTCACGTAGCGCGGGACGAACATCAACGAGCCGATGACCGCGGTCGGTGCCAGTGTGCCGTCATCGACGCTGTGCTTGCTGATGCCGCGCGCCACGTAACCGTAAAACTGCCGCATTCGTCCGTCATAGCGTGCCCGGACGTAACCCGGTCCATCACACGCCGTCAGTCCCCAGATGTTTGCCCCGTAGCCTGCCCAGCCATGTGGGTTGATGATCGCGTACCGGCGTTGCACGAGCGTCGCGATCACACCATTGAGGAAGTACGTCTCGCCCTGTGCCCGCATGAACGGATCGGCGATGCCGCGCAGATCGACCCACACGGCCGTGTACTGATAACCGAACTGCGGTCCGAAGGACAACAGCGTCAGTCCGCCGACCCGCCGCAAGTCGTGATGGTCGGTGGCGGTCCAGGCGCTCCAGGCGTTGTGGCCGAGCGGGTGCGTCGGGGAGCCGAGGCCGAGGATGTAGAGGATCGACGCCTCGTTGTAGCCATGCCAGCGCAACTTGGAGAACCCCGTGCGGGGCATCCACGCCATGCTCACCAGGGCGTTCCCGTCGGGTGCCGACCAGCTCCAGTCGACGCGCCGGTACAGGCGATTGGCGAGCGAGCGCACCTGCTCCTCGGTCGGGGTGTCGTGGTCGAAATATTCCCCGGCCGTCAGCACCCCGGCCATGAGCAGCGCGGTATCGATGGTCGAGAGCTCACTGTGGCCGAAGCGCAGGCCCGTGTGCATGTTGAGGAAGTGATAGAAGAATCCATGGTAGCCGGCGTAGCCGTGCACGCCCGGACCCTGCGGCAGGTGCAGCAGAAACGACAGCACCTTACGGACCCGCTTGGCCGCAGCGTGCCGGGTGACGTATCCGCGGTAGGCGCCGATCACATCTGCCGTCAGGGCAAAACCGACCGCCGAGATGCTCGCCGGGCCATGCGGTGAGGGCCAGCGGTCGGGCGTCAAGCCGGTCACTGGGTCCGCCGTCGTCCAGAAATAATCGAACGTGCGCCGTTCGATGTCTCGAAACATGCGCTTGGGGTGGCGCGCGAGGCGGCGGACGCAGGCGCGCGACAGAGGCGCAGTCGGATGGCGCGGCACGGGCAGGGTCGGGGAGGCCGTCGGACACTCTGGACCACTCACCGCCGAGCGGGACGCGCTGGGCATCAGCTGCATCCCATGGGTCTGCGGCCGGGTCGCAGCGACCGCTTCGCGTGTCGCCGCGAGCGCCGCCCGGGTCGCAGCGTCGGCCAACACGTCCGCGTCGGCGCCGAGTTGTTGCACCGTGGCGACGAGCGCGCGGCGCTGCGCCCGGTGTACGTAGGAATAGTGCAGCCAGGTGACCACGGCGATGGCGATGAGCCCATCGAGCGCCAGCGCCCAGAGCAGCGTGCGCCGGGCCTTCATCGCGTCCCCGCGCCGGTGTGTGTGCAGACGGCCGTCACGTCGCTGCGGCTAAATGCCCGACCCCGGCGCGGACGGCGCGATGAGTGGTGCGCTGCGGATCTCATCCGTCCGCGCGGACGGACCGTACGGGGTCAAACCTCTGGACACGTGCATTTCCTTGAAATCGGGC
>JAPTUI010000063.1 GCA_028067895.1 Pseudomonadota bacterium
GACGTGCCGAAGGTCACGACGATGCCCGGGTCGAGCGGAACGGCGCAGGTGATCGCCTCGCCCACGATTGTGCCGGTGTACATCAGCACTGGATCGCTGGCGACTGGCAACGAGGCGAACGACGCGACGTTCCTCAGCCAACTGGTGAACTCGCAGGAGTGGGGACTGCTCTCGCAGTACGGGGTCGGCGCGGCAACCGTCGATGCTGCGGTAACCGTGAATCCCGGGTCGTGGAATTCTGGTCACACCGTGACGCGCGCGGATCTCACCACGATCCTGCAGGACGTGCAGTCGCAGGGAGTCACCCTGACCGGAAGCACCGTGCTCACCGTGTACCTTCCGGTCGGCGTCTACGTCAATCCGGTGGTCAATGGTGGCACCGGCTACACCGGCACGGTAGCCTCTGGCAGCACGAATGTCCCCTTCGCGTTGGTGGCCGATAATTCGAGCAACGGTCAGTATGTTGCTGTGGATAGCGTGTATTGGGAGGCCGAGGCCGGCATCGTCAACGATGTGACGAACGCGGGCGGCAATGGCTATGCCTGGATGTCCTCGAATCCGGACCTCTGGCTCGGGACCAGCGTCACGCAGCAGAGCACGTCGTTTGAAAACGACGCGACGAACATCGGCGTCGGAACGGTGTGCATGAGCGTCGATGGGGCTGGCCCGCTTCAGGCGACGGACATTTCCACCGGCGACATCTTCCCGATCTGGTCGCAGCAGGACGCGAACGCTGGTCGCAATCCCTGCCAGCCGAATGCAGACTACTACGACAACACACAGCCAAACCCGATCGTCACGCTCTCGGATAGCAATACACCCTTCGTTGGCGTGGTGCCACAGGGCACGACGACTGTGACTGGCGCGCTCGGCGGAGTCTCGCGGACCGATCAGGCGATTGTCGTCGCACCCGGGAAGTCCGTCACCGTGCAGGCTCAGGTGTTCACCACAGCGGCCGTGCAGGACATGGCCGCGAGCGTGAACGTGGTGTCCTACATCAGTGGGGTCGACACGGGGAACTGCTCGTACCAGACGGTAGGCGGGGTGCAGCCCATCGCGGGCCTCTGCACGCCGCTCGTTTCGGTCTCGGCGGTGAAGAATGTCACGCGGCCGAGCGCCTCCGGCGTGAACAACGGAGACACCATCGAGTTCACCGTCACGGCCTCGAGCACACCCTTCAAGGGGATGTACGTGCTCACTGTCGAGTTGGGCAGCGAGTCCGTAGCAACACCAATCGCCGTCACGAACGGCACGACTTGGCAATGATCGCGGATTGATCCAATGACCAAAGGCACCCGCAATCAGCGGGTGCCTTTCGGTCCCCAGGACTGTAGGCAGGTTTGGAGGACTACCATGCATCCCCCTCAGGAACCGAAGTACGGAATCCGTGACGGAAAAATCGTGAACCGCCTGAGCGGTGCGCCCATCCCCGATGACGAACCGATCTTCATATTCCGGGCGAAGGACCGGCTCGCCGTTCGAATACTCACGGCGTACTTCAGCGCCATCGAGAACCCCGAACACGCCCGGGCGGTGGCGGCTCGCCTCGAGGACTTCAAACGCTTCGCCAGAGAGCACCCCGAACGGATGAAGGACCCGGACACGAGCACCGCCCAGGCACGATGATTGCGCCTGACCATGGCTTTGCTCTACCCTGCCGCTTCCTCGACATCGAGTCGGTGTTGAATATACATGAGCGCCCGGGCGACGTAGATCTTCGCCATCCGCTCGCTAATCCCCATCTCGCGGCTCACCGCCTCAAACGTCCATCCGCAGACCACCTGAAGCAGGAATGCCTCGCAATATTGCGCGGGCAGTTCGTCGACCGCGCGCGCGACTATCTCGAGCCGACGGCCGGCCCGCATCACCCTCTCCGCCGATCGCCTCGGCGCCCAATGTCGCTGAGCTCGCGAATCCCGTCACCGAGCGCGTCGCATACGCCGACCCGTAGCGCATCGGCAATCTCCAAGTCCTGCTCGGCGTCCTGCCAGCGCAGCGCGAGCTGCGCCGCGACGGCGGTAGCGTAGATCGCGCGCAACCGCAGGCACAGCGCCGTGAGTTCCATGGACATCACATCGCCGGTATGTCCTGCGCGGCTTTTCGATGCGACGGAAACACGAATCCTTCGACCAGCAAATTTCGAATCAGCCATGAGACGCTCCTTTACGAACAGCCGCTTGTCAGTGTCGCAGCCCGTCAGATCGTAGTTCTCGCAGCTCGTAGGAAAAACCCTCTGTTTCGACCAAATTTGCGTAGTTTTTCACCCTTGACGATTCCCGTCGTCTGTGCATTCCGTGCGCGGCCGGCATGGGGAAAATTGGTACTCCGCCGGCCTCCGGAATCCACGTCTACGTCCCGTTCACGGCCAGCCGGCCGTCCCAATCTCCCCTGCCGCCGTTCTGGCCCGAGCGTAATTGTCACATCTCATAGATATTAAAAGCGTTTAGGCGTCATCCGGGGCCGGGATCATGACGCGCCGCAAGCCGGGACTACCTACTCTGCGGCGGCACTTTGCTGTAAGCTGATGCAGTAATGCCGGAAGCCCGATGGGGAGCCAAAAATCGGAGTTGGCTGGCGCGCAGCACGGATCAGCACGCACGGTGAGAGCGTCGGTGACACTGAATTCCGAGGTATATCGGATCCTCGAAGCCCTGGCGAAACAGAAGGAGGTCTCCACGACATGGGTGTTGCGCGATGCCGCAGAGAAATACGTCGCCGATCAATGGCCGCTGTTCCAGAAGCCCCGCCATGACAACTAAGACCGAATCTGTCTCAGGCGTACGGGAAAACGACGGTCTGCGAGAAAGCCGGACCCGAGTCCTGTGCAGAATACGGCAACCGCCGCGCCTGCCTGACCGAAACCAGTCTTTACGGGAGGCAAGCGATGGCTGCGGGCACTTTACATGACGCCACCATGATACCCAAACCACCACGCGACCCAGTCCGCCGAACAGAATATCGGGGCTGTGGAAGGTGCCGACGATATTGCGCTGAAGCCAGGATCAAACGCTGATGCTCAGCGCGACGTCGACCGTTGGATCTATGCCTCAGGTGGGCTTGGGTTCGTATGCTCTTAGCAGCTATCGTCTTGACTGAACTCGCGCCGACCGTCGAGTCCCATAAGCATGAATAAGCCGCCCCGTGCCAAGGAAAGGCTTGAGACGCTAGAAAAGTACTCTGCCCGCGCAACGCTTATCATTGCAGGCGGAGTAATTATTGAGGTTTTCGCTCTTGACTTGTTTCCCCATCCCGTTTGGGAGAAGGTCTTCGGAACACTCGGAAACCTTGCGGTCGCTCTGGGCCTTATACTTGAGTATGTTGTAATTCAACGAACGATAGTAGCAACGAGACTGGCCAATGCCGAGGCAGAGAGCGAAGTTGCGGCAGCAAATGAACGGGCTGCGGCGGCTGAGCAAAAGGCTGCAGAGGCGAATGAACGCGCAGCGGAGATCGAGCGGATTACCGCAGGGCGTCGGCTGAACCAATCTCAATTCGAAAACTTGGTGATTGCTATCCGGAAGCTGTCGGTATCCTTGACTGTTCTGATTCAAAACCAGAGAAGCGATGCAGAGGCGTTCACTTTTGCGAACGATATCAATCGCGCCTTCACGGCAGCAGGGATTCAAACGCGCAGAGGCGAAAATGAGTTTCTGACTCTAGCATCTCCCCTCTTTGGGGTACTTATCTCGGTCGACAAGCGGTTGGACTTCGGTGCGTTCGTCGAAGTTTTTGGAAAGGGGGGAATTCAGGTTGTTGTCTCCCAGAACCCACCAGAAACGCACTCCACCGGATTTACACCAGCGCCAAATTTGTACGTTTTCGTCGCCCCGAAGCCTCCGCCAGATATGGTCATTTAGAGCTGAACCTTTTCAAACGGGATGCCGTCCTGTTGAAGGCCCGACAACGCTGCCCATCAGGATCCCCGAATCATAGCGCGTAGAGCGAGTACATGAAGTTCCCGCACCCGAGACCGTTATTCCCGCCGGATAGCTGAATCTGTCCGCCCTGACCTGCCGGCAAGACGAACGTGATCGAGAACGGGAAGTACATATCGGTCGGGTTGTAGTTCGAGCCACCCTTGGCGTACTGCGCGCTCTGCGCGAGCGTCGCCCCGCCCGAAGTGGCCGCCAGCGTGAGGATGCCCGTGTTGCTGGCGCCTGACCCGCATCCGCCCTGGCCGATGCCCGCCGTCGCGACGGCCACCACCAGTTGCGGGTAGTTCTCGGTCGGCAGATTGACGGTCGGCGGGCTGGTGCCGTACTGGATGCAGCGATATCGATAGTACCGGTAGCCACACCAGCCCCAATAGCTATACGTTGAGGGACCGACAGGTCCGCATCGCGTCGGGCTGCCGATCACCCCGCCGCCGCAGTTCTCCGGCTTTCCGAGGTTCGCCACACTGCTCATTGCGGAGTTGAACTCGTTGCACAACGTCGCGATGGAGTTGTAACCCGTCGAGCAGGGTCCCTGGTTCAGGCGATTGTTGATGCCTCCGATATTGTTCGCATTGTTGTTGATCTGTCCCTGCTGGCTGCTGTACTCGTTGTTCAGGTTGTTGATTTGGCCCTGCTGGTTGTTGACCTGCTGCGCGACTTGGGAGAACCACTCACCTGAGGCGCGATCATAGAGGTCGTTGAGGTTGATCGAACCGTGGAAATCGCCCGGACTCGAGTTCGTCGTCCCTCCGTCGGTCGTCACCATCGACCAGCCGTTGCTGAAGTTCGGATTGAAACCCCAATGGCCGTACCCGTGAGAGTCGTTATAGATCGTATAGCCCGGCCCCGACACGGTGCCGTGGTATCCGACGTGGAACATCGTTCCGTATCTGTAGTTCCAGATTTGCAACCCGCTTTGATTGAAGACCGTAGTATCCGTGTTCCCGCCACCCAAATCGAAGCCCACGGCGCCGGAACCGCAGGTAGGCTCGCTGATTGCGTTGATGTCCCCGATGGACATGTCAGCATGGCCATCGCACCCGATCGACGTCGAAACCTGACCGTTCTCCGCGTACAAGTGGCCCGGCACGTGCAGATTACCGTTTTGGTTCACGGCGAGGGCTTGCCACGAAGACCCGGACCACGCGAACGCTCGATCGGTATCCAGCGTCAACCGCACATCGCCGTTCTGGTTTCCGGATCCCGGCAGAGCTGCGAAGGTCGCCACCGGCGCGCGCCAGTGCCCGCCTCCGACGGCGGTCCACGTGCCGCCCTGGCAGCTCACGAGCGCCCCGGTGCCGTCCTGGGCGATCGCACCCGTATTAGCGCACGCTCTGCCCGGCGTCTCGACGGCCCCCAGGATCAAGGGGGTGCTCATCGTGTTTCCCGCGGCGGTGGGCGCCGGGACGCGCCAGAGGAAGCGCGAGTCGTCCGCCTGCTGCGCGGCATTGCTCTCGACCTTCACGTCGATCGAACCCGGCCCGATGCCGGCCGGCGCCGCCGCCTGCCAGGTGCGTCC
>JAPTUI010000294.1 GCA_028067895.1 Pseudomonadota bacterium
CCGCTGCAGACCTCGGCGAGCAATCGAGCGCAAGCCGTTGCCATGGGTAGCGTCAGTGGGGCGAGTCCAGAGAAGCCATCACCGGAGAGTTCGAGGGCGAACTCCTTTTCCTGCTGCACAGGTTTCACCTGTATCGACATCTGTGATGCGAGTCTCATTAACACCTGGATCTGCGCGACCGTGAGGCGGTTCTCTGGGACTGATCGAGCTGTAGCCATGCGTTTATTTCCGAATGAGAGTCGGGAAAATCTGCGGCGGCACGTCCCTCATCGGTATAAACTTACAAATGGAGGGCGGTTTTATCCGCTGCGTAACTACCATAGAGTATCTTCAGCACCGGACGCAAGAGGCCAATATGCAAATAAATTCCGAAGCGCATTCAGAAAAGTTTGCCCGGCTGCGCGCGCCATTCGACGTGGAGTTGATCAAGTGGCGCGTCGGTGCACGGATGAAATCGAACAGGAACCGTGGCCAGGCGATGCCCTACCTCAACGCCCGGCTCGTGCAGGACCGCCTGGACGAGGTGATGGGGCCTGAGAACTGGCGCAACGAGTTCACGGCCGCGCCGATGGGCGGGGGCCTGATGTGCGTGCTCAGCCTACGGATCGCCGGAGAATGGGTGAGCAAGGCGGATGTGGCGCAGCAGGATGAGGTCTCGGGCAATGCGCACGATCCGGAGAAGGACCGCGAGATCGCCATCAAGGGCGCGGCGAGCGATGCGTTCAAGCGCGCGGCGGTGCAATGGGGTATCGGGCGGTACCTCTACTCGTTCGAGGCGCCCTGGGTGAATCTCGAGCAGGAGAAGTACATCGCGCGCGATGAACTACCGAAGCTGCGGAAACTTCTGCGACATGCCTTCGAGGGTGCGCGGGCCGGCGAGCACGGCAGTGCGGCGGTGGCGAGCACGGCCAGTAAGGACCCAGAAGAACGCGCGGACCGGCACGAGGTGCAACAGGAGCACTCAGCGCCGACGGCGACTCAGCGTGGAGCCGCGGGAGCCCAGGCCGCTGAGCAGGGTCAGAGCGCGGCGGCCGATGCGGCGAGCACGGTGAAGAAGGGCCGGCCTTCGTTCGGAACGGACGATCAGTGGAGGAGCATCACGGCCCGGCAGCGTCTGATCGTGAAGTCGATTTCCGACCGGGTGAGGCACAACGCGCCGCTCGGCGATATCGAAACGTTCCTCACACACGGGGAAGGGGCGAAGTACCCCGAGTGGCTGCGCGAGGGCCTGCTCGAGGGCGTGCGAAGGAAGATCAAGGAACAGGCCGCCCAGGCGGCTCACCACTCGGAGGTTGCGTGACGTGAACGTATTCCACAGGTCGATGAGAGCGGCTGTCGCGTTGCTCGGTCTGAGCATTGCTGTGTCGTGTATGGCCGCAGAGACGGGCCGGACTCCGATTGCGCTGAGGCCGGTCCTCGTGGCTGGCTTTCACTTGGTGCGGCACTTCCAGGCCGTATCGGGCCTGACGGGCTGGGTCGTGAAAGCCCCGAGCGGTAGCGAGGACGTGCTTTACACTACGGCGGACGGCAAGACGGTCATTGCCGGTATCCTCTCGAATGAGCAGGGACAGAACCTCACCAGCCAGTACGCGGCTCTTTACGAGAAGGCGCCGAGCCTGGATCGGTTGTGGCCAGCGATCAACGCCACGTACCAGGTCGATGAAGGCCCGCATGTGCGCGATCCGCGTCATCAGATCTGGGTGCTGATGGACCCGAACTGCGAGTTCTGCCACCGGCTCTGGCTTGAACTGCGCCCGTATGAGAAGGCGGGCCTCGAGGTGCACTGGATCCCGATCGGTATCCTCTTCCATTCTTCTACTCCGCGGGCCGCCGCGTTGCTCGCCGGCGGCCCAAAGACCCTCTACGCGATGGAGAGCCGCTTCGATGTGGCCCGTGAGCGCGGAGGCGTTCCGGGCATAAAGTTGACACCGGTCCTCAGGCGTGAACTCGCCACAAATCTCGCGCTCGCCATGAAAGCGGGTATCCAGGGGACGCCTGGTATTTTTTATCTCGGTCCGCACGGAAAGCTGCGGCTACAGCAGGGCCTGCCCGCGCCGTCCTCACTTGCGGTCATCACCGGCATAACGATTCGGCCGTGATCGCTGGAGAATTCACGTGAAGACCGAACCCGCATCGCTCCCCTCTGCGCTACCGAGCGCGGACATGCTTTTGAGCGACGAAGTGGTTTTCCGGCACAAGAGCCCGGATGGCCACGACGTACAGGCTCGCGTCCCGCTTGCCGTCGGTCTCTTGTACGCGGCGAACGCGATGCGCTCAGGGGACTCGTTCGCTCTTGGCTACCCGGACGACCGTATTGGCCGGTTGGCGCGCCGGGAGGGGGGGCAGGTTTCCATGGACAAGGACGTTGTCGACACGGTTGACGGGATGGCGAAGTTCCTCGACGGCTACACCGAGGTTCTCGTCGCCCAGCTACAACCGACGCCGGAATCGGCTCGAGAAGGTGCGGATCATCCGGCCGCAGCGGAGGGTCTGGCCTCCCCGGCGGCCGCAGGGGCCGAACCGCAGGCATCCGCGGCGAACTTTTCGGTGCTCGCGGGGTAATTTATTTCCCGTCCGGTCCCTAGAGTCAGTTGTTCCCGCCAAACGGGGCGGGTTTCAGAGGACAAATCACGTGTTGAATAAGGCGCAAATCATTGGCCGGCTCGGCCAGGATCCCCAGACGGTAAGCGAAGGGGTCGTTCGGCTGAATGTCGCCACGACCGAAACATGGAAGGATCGCGAGAGCGGCGAGCGGCGCGAGAAGACGGAGTGGCACCAGGTATCTCTCTTCGGGAAGCTGGCGGAGATCGCCACGAATTACCTGCACAAGGGTTCGCTGGTGTACATCGAGGGATCGCTCGAGACCCGCAGGTACGACAAGGATGGCGTGACGCACTACTCGACGAGCATCAAGGGACGCGAGCTGCGCATGCTCGAGAAGCGCGGCGATGGCGCGGAGGAGGGGTCTGGCGCCGGAGAGGGCGTGCGGAGCAACGCACGCGCCGCTGGCGGTCAGCGCGGCAACGGCCACCGCAACAGCGGGCCTGGCAGCAATGGCGGCTCGAGCGGAACACGAGCAGCGGCGCCGAGCAGTCAGCCGGTGGAGGACGATGACTTTGACCTAGGGACGATCCCGTTCTAGCGGGCACCCTTGCGAGTACTGAGCTAGACACCAAGAGCCGACGGAATTCCGTCGGCTCTTTTTATTTCGGTAACCCGGGCGCTGCGGTTCCTACAGAACGGGTAGGTTCACTAAGTGAGGAGGTCTCAGTGGTTTCCGATGAAGCCAAGGGATTATGGGCAGACATCTTGAGCGAACTCGCTCCGGAGCTCGCCCCGGCGATTGAGGCAGGTGGTAATCACGTGCCGTGCCCGGTTCATGGAGGGAAGGACGGCTTTCGAGTCTTCAACGACTTTCAGGCGACCGGTGGCGGTGTGTGCAATACGTGCGGATCGTTTCCCGTAGGCGTGAAGTTACTCGCCTGGATCAGACAGGTCACCCCGCGGGAGGCTGCGCACATGATCCACCAGTGGCTCGAGGGCGGGCAGGTGGAGCAGGGCGGTGTGCGGCGGGTGCGTGTGGTGTTCAAGGAGCCGGATCCGTCCAAGGCGCGGGCGTCGATCATGCGGATCTGGTCCGGTTGCACTGACATCCAGGGTACCCCGGCTGAGCGGTATCTCGTCAAACGAGGCATCCCGCTCTCGGCCGTCTCGCGCAGGCTGCGGTTTCACCCCGGCTTGGCGTACTTCGAGAGGGTCGATGGCCGGTGGCGTCGCACAGGCGTTTTCCCGGCGATGGTCGCGGCCATACAGCTGCCCGACGATCGCGGGGTGTGCTTGCACAGGACGTACCTGTCCGCGCAGGGCGCCAAGGCGAACGTCGTGTCCCCGAAGAAGATGACCATGCGCTCGGCATTGTCGCGGGGCGGGGCGATCCGGCTCTTTGCCCCTCGGGAAGTGCTTGCGGTGGCCGAGGGCATCGAGACGGCGCTGGCGGTCCGAGCGGCCACGGGGCTGCCCGCGTGGGCTGCGGTCTCGGCAACGCTCATGGAGTCGCTCGAGGTGCCGGCGGTGGTGCGCGAGGTGCGCATCTTTGCCGATAAGGATGAAAACGGCCGCGGCCTGCGGGCCGCCGAAGTGCTTGCCAAGCGGCTACGGCGCGCAGGGCTCGAGGCCAGGATCCATCTTCCGAGTGGGCGGGTTCCGCCTGGATCGAAGGGGATCGACTGGCTCGATGTGTACGTCAATGAGGGGGCTTCGGCCTTTCCATCCGTTTTCGGAGGAATCCGCCGTGCGGCCTGAGTGGAAATTGATACCGGTCTCCTTACGGAGGCCGGTATTTTTTTTTATTTCCGCGCTCGTTGCTATAGCTCTCCGATTGGACATTTTTGCGTACGGGGTATGCCCGGGGATTTATGCAGGGTGGTGAGGTACATGCGTCCACGTGACCGATTTTATCTTGCGGTGGTATTGCTCGGGGGTTTGACCCCCGTCGCATTTGCGGCGCCAGCGCCGGCGCCGAGCTGGGGACCGGCATGGCAGCAGACGGTGCCGGGCGGTGGCCCGGTCAGCCTCTCTCGAGCGCTCCTCATGATTGCCCCCGGCGGTCAGACCGTCGTGGTGGACCTTCCTGGCTCGATCAAGCAGGCCAAGGTCAGCTGGCCGGAGGGGCCGCGGAAGGCGGCCTTGCGCGACGCTGTGCTCGCCGCGGACCGCGGCGCCGCGGTCGCGCTGGGGGAGCGATGTGCCGGAGAGCTCCTCACGGTCTACGCCAGGACGCCCCGCTTGGTGCAGGGGACGGCCGTTGGCGGAGGAGTAACCGTTGCCTCAAGAGCGCACTCGGTGGCCCAACCGCCGCACCCGGCAACTCTCGCTGCCCACGTTGTACCGAAGAAACTCGCATCCGCCTCGCCACCAGCGCCCGCCGTTCCACGGGTGTGGATGATCTCCAAAGGTGAGCCGATGAGCGCCGCGCTCAAAGCGTGGGGTGCTGCCCACGGATGGACGGTCATTTGGAAGGCGAAGCGCCTCGCCCGGCGCTGGCACGCACCTGCCTTTGCGGCGATTCCCGGCACATTCCTATCTGCGGTCGGGCTGTGGGCCCAGTCGGCAATTGCCAATGGGGCGCCGATCCGACTCATCGAGTACCGCGCCAACAGCACCCTGGTGGTCGAATCGACCAACGGGGACGACAACGGGTTCTAATCATGCGTAACGCCCATCTCATTCGGCCTCTCGGTATTGCCTTGGTGTGCGGTGCGCTTTCGGCCTGCGCGGCGATGCAATCTGCGTCTATCCCAAAGAGTTCACTGCTCTTTCCGGCGCCTTCCCCAAAGGCACCGTTGCCGCGACCGGATGCGGCGATTACCACCTCGAGCGGGTACTTCGTCTATAGCGGCCTGACGCACCAGCACGCGCTGCCGCCGCCGGCATCGATGAAGCGACATG
>JAPTUI010000411.1 GCA_028067895.1 Pseudomonadota bacterium
ACGCACCGCACACCAGTTCGTTTAACTTGCCCCAGCAATTCGAGGCTTGCGTCCAAGCCGCGCCTCGACATCAAGAACGCGCTTGGTGGTCGCGATAACGGTATCTGGGTTCAGGCTCATCGAGTCGATTCCCAGTTCCACCAAATACTCTGCCATCTCCGGATAGTCAGACGGCGCCTGACCGCACAGACCGGAATGAATGCCGTTGCGTCGGCAACCGTCAACGGCCATCCGGATCATCTCCTTCACACCGTCATCGCGCTCGTCGTAGTCAAAGGCGACGATTTCGCTGTCACGGTCCACGCCCAACGTGAGCTGGGTCAGATCATTCGAACCGATGGAAAATCCGTCGAAGCGCTTCGCAAACTGATCGAGCAGGATGACGTTATTGGGAATCTCGCACATGGCATAGATCTCAAGGCCCCTCTTGCCCCGCTCGAGCCCGAAATGCGCCATCTTCGCCAGCACCTCGTCCGCCTCGCGGACCCGGCGTACGAATGGCAACATGAGCACGACGTTGCTCAGACCCATCTCCTCGCGCACGCGGCTCATTGCCTTGCATTCCAGCTCGAATCCCTCAGAATATGCCGGATGCGCATATCGCGAGGCACCGCGAAACCCGATCATGGGATTCGCTTCGTCCGGTTCGAAATCCGCGCCACCGATCAAGCTGGCGTATTCGTTGGACTTGAAATCCGACATACGGACAACCACCGGCTTTGGCCAGAAGGCCGCGGCAATGGTACCGATGCCTTCGGAGAGGCGCTGTACAAAAAAGTTCGCTCCGTCAGGGTAGCCGACGAGCAGGCGCTCTATGACTTCGCGTATTGAACTATCTCGGACCTTGTCAGGGTGCAAGAGTGCCAATGGATGTGCCTTGATGTATTCGCTGATAACGAATTCCATTCGCGCGAGACCAACGCCGTCGTTCGGTAAAAAGGCCGTCTTAAAGGCCAGCTCCGGATTGCCGATATTTACCATGATCGCCGTTGCGGGCCGAGGGATATCCCCAACGTCAGTCTTCTCGGCATGGAACGGCACTTCGCCACGATAGACCTTGCCTGTATCGCCCTCGGCGCAGGATACGGTGACGATTTCGCCGCTCGCCAAAGACGAGGTCGCATTGCCGGCACCCACGACCGCCGGAATGCCCAATTCGCGCGCAATGATCGCCGCATGACAGGTACGTCCTCCGCGATTGGTGACAATCGCTGCAGCAGTCTTCATCACCGGCTCCCAGTCAGGCGTCGTGGTATCAGCGATAAGGACCTCGCCAGGCGCGAACTGTCCAAGGAGCGCCACATTGGCAATCACACGCGTCCGCCCATTGGCGATTCTTTCGCCGACTGACCTGCCAGTGACAAGCACCTCACCATGGCCGTCGAGCACGTAGGTTTCAATCTCCGTCGCGCGACGTTGAGAGGCAACTGTTTCCGGTCGCGCCTGCACGATGTATATTCCGCCATCGACACCATCCTTGGCCCATTCAATATCAACGGGATGCCCGTAATGTCGTTCAATCTTGATGGCCGCGTCGGCAAGTGTCATCACGTCGGCGTCGTTGATACAGTAACGCTCTCGATCAATCTTGGGGGTAGGAACGTTGCGCGTTGTATTGCGGGTTTCGCCCTCGACGTACACCATCTTCACGGCCTTGTCGCCGCGCGCGCGGCGCAGCACCGCCCGATGCCCTGCGGCGAAAGTGGGCTTATGCACGTAAAACTCGTCTGGATCGACAGCGCCCTGTACAACGTTCTCCCCAAGTCCATATGCGCCCGTGATAAACACCACGTCGCGAAACCCAGATTCGGTATCAAGGGAAAACATTACACCCGATGAAGCCAGGTCGGAGCGCACCATCTTCATCACACCGATAGACAGTGCCACTTTAAAGTGATCGAATCCCTGATCGATCCGGTAGTGTATGGCGCGATCGGTGAACAGGCTGGCGAAATCGCGTCGGCAGGAATCGAGCAGGCTTTCCTCACCCTTGATGTTGAGGTACGTGTCCTGCTGTCCGGCAAAACTCGCGGTCGGCAAATCTTCTGCCGTAGCGGAGCTGCGCACCGCCAGGCTCACATCCTCTCCGTATTCCGTCTGCAGCTTCCGATACGCCGCAACGATCTCTGTCGCGAGGTCTTTTGGCAGCTGTGCGCCGTATACTATTTCGCGTGCCCGCTTGCCGCGCCGCGCAAGATCATTGACGTCAGCAGGATCCAGCGCATCCAGCGCCGCATGTAGCCCGCCCCAGGCGCCCGATGCAGTGAGCACATACCGGTAGGCGTCCGCTGTGATAGCGAAACCGTTTGGAATCTGTATACCGTGGCTGGCGAGCTTGCGGTACATCTCCCCAAGTGAGGCGTTCTTCCCGCCGACGAGTGGCACATCATCGATGCTGAGTTCATTGAAAAAACGGATGTATTTGAACTCGCTCATGTGCGTGCTCCCGTTATTCGGCAGGCGACGAGTCGGCCTGGGTTTCCGTTATTAACAGCCGGTGCCGCTAATGCGGCGTATGAGTACAGCGGAATTCGTTCAGACCTTGCACGGGCCCTCTACTAGCCACCGCGAACTGCGCATGCCGTGGCGTGCTCGCCGCACGGCACTCGTTCGCGGCATTAGGCGCAATGACGGTCGAAAAAAAGGACCTTCGGACGACCGACGCATGTTCGCGTGCGATCCCATTCAGCCCGCATAACTCAGGCGCTCGTATTGATGGGCGAGGCTGAGATATGCGAAGCCTTCCTGCACATCGGCAGGTGTTTCCAGTCGCGACGCACGACGCAGCGCCCCTGCCACCCGTTCGGGTGTGCCGAGGTCGCTCCAACCGCACGCCGGAACGGGCAACACCCGTAGAGTTGCCAGTTGTTCCGCGAGGATGTCCCGAGAAAAATCGACTACCGGAAGGCTCCCGTAGATTTCATCGACGCCGGTGCATGCCGAGTTTTTGTTTTGATCCGATCTGATTGCGGCCGACAGCACCCCGACGATTTCGGGAAAGCGATTACAGAATAGGTCTAGCAGTGCCGCACCGGTGGAGACGATGATGAACGCGTTCCACAGTCCGCCTGCTTGAATCAGTTCGTTCGCTACGATCAATGACGGTTTCTCGACGAAGCGCGCGACACAGTGCGCACCGCCGCCGTCGTTTTGCCCGGGCACAATATAGCCGAGATCAGGGTCCCGCTCCTCAGGCCGAACCCCAAGCAAAATGGTCTCACGAGCGCGCCATTCGAGCCGGGTGAGCGCATGCTTGATCGCGGCGGTAAGTACCGATTCCTGGCTCACATACTGGTCGGAGGGCAGGAGGATAATTCTCGCCTTCGGATCACGGGTCAGAATATGCAGCAGCGACAGCAGGATCCCCAACCCCGTACCACGGTTCTTCGCCTGAACGATCACATTTTCCGCCGGCAATGACCGCAGTGCTCCCGCCCACCAGGTCCGGTGCTGCTCCGCGACAACGACACAGGTTCTCTGGTCCGGCACCACTGCGCGCGCGCGGCGCAGTGCTTCATGCAGCAAGGAGGGTCCTCCGTACAGAGAGCAAAACTGCTTCGGGACGCTTATCCCGGAGCCGACCGTCGTGAGCGATCTCAGGCGCGTCCCGTCCCCCGCCGCCAGCACAAGAGCCCAGTCGTGAGATTCTTCGGTCATCGTATGTGCTCCACAAGACTCTCTGATCGCGGGTTCGCATAGCACGCCTGCCCATATCAATTGAATTATCTAGCAGTCCCCACAGCTCGAACATAGGGAATTCCCGAACGCGCCGAACACATATGCAGTGTTTTTTCAGATACCGAAAATCGCCGCTTCTGTCGCCGTCTGAGTCGGCGGTACCGTCGGAATTGCGGACCGATCGTCGGTGAATGTCACACCCGATATCGCCACCAGGAGCGGTTGAGAGTCCCGCGCCGCCTAATTCGGGAATTTCCACCAGACTCATACTCACTTGTCCATCGACAATTACGAAACGCATAAAGAGCCGCATGCGCAGCGCTGGTTGAAGGCGCATCCGCGCCCTTTTTTTGCCACTTTGTCCCGACCCGCTCGAGCTGGTTGAACCTGGCCGGACGTTGGTTCCGGGAAGTGCCGAACAAGGCAAACCGGCGCGGTAGCTTTGTGAATGTGCCGGACTTGAAGCAGGCAATTGATGAATTTATGACCGCCGCGACCGTCGTGTGTTCGACCGCATTGCCGCACCTTCCGCCGCAATACCGCTCGGGAGGTGATGTGTTTGACCTACTGGCGGACATCGTCATCATCATGGAACACCAGCGAGCGGCAAACTGCCTTCGGTCGGCTCAATGCGGGACACGCCACGGCTGCACCCCCTTGAGCTGATTGGCCGAACCGCCCCCCACGCGCACCAAGGGCGGCAATTTGCGCTGCGTATTCCGCTTGCTCGTCGCAGCCTATGCCGGCTGCTTCCCCGCGTCAGTTTCAAGGCAGCCTTCGTCATGGGATGATCACAGAGAAACTTTCGCGGCAAAAGCGCGTTCAGCTATCGAACCGAAATGCCCTGCATTTCAGGGAAGTGCAGGAGCCGCAACTCTCCCGCGGCCGCAAGACCGAACATTCCTACCGGCAGGTCAATCGGTACCGCAATTTCATTGAACAGAAGGGCGCCCGTGTCGCCCCTACCCGCGCTTCTTTCGCGCGCGCTTTTCGGTGGCCCGTTGCGCAGGGCCGGTGTTGCGGTCACACGATGACAACTGGCTCAATTCCACCAGACCGTCACGACCGAGCGCTTTTTCCTTGACGCGACGCAAAACGTCCATGCACGAGCGCAGCTCGGCATCCGGAATGCCCTCCAGTAAATCACTGCTCAGGCGAGTCGCCACTGCGTTGATCTGCTGGAGCAACGCGCACGACTTGCGACGCAGGTGCACCGTCTTGCTGCGCCGATCTATGTCCGACCCGCGTCGCTCGATCC
Source organism: Pseudomonadota bacterium (assembly GCA_028067895.1). Lineage (GTDB taxonomy): Bacteria > Pseudomonadota > Gammaproteobacteria > Steroidobacterales > Steroidobacteraceae > 13-2-20CM-66-19. The sequence continues at coordinate 4,937 of JAPTUI010000411.1, forward strand.
AGCCGTCGGCCGCCATGCGATCCAGCAGTCTGACGAGGGTGGGACTTTCGATACACAGACGCTCGGCCAGTTCCTTCTGTGTGATGCCGTCATGGGCCCAGGACAGCTTCAGCAGTGTGATCCACTTCGCCTGGCTCAGCCCGAGCGGCTTGAGACGCTGATCGAGGCGATAACGCCACGCGCGGCCGGTTTCGCCAAGTAGCGTGCCGAATCCGCTACTGTCGGAACGCTTAACCATCGCGCGTGGCCTCATGAGCCATGGCGACACGGACCCCGCGCCCGCCCTGCTCTGCGTTCGCAGGCACGATCGGGCCGATACTCCGGACACAGGACATTCGCATCATCGATGCGCACCCCCGTCCGTCACCGCCTGCCCCGGTATGTCGCCTCATCAGTGCACACGCGAGCGCGCGGGGGCAGTCACGTCCCCGCCGCACCAGCGCCTCACGACTGAGCGACCACAGGAGCGCTGCGCCGCCGATCGCGCGCCAGATACGTGT
>JAPTUI010000552.1 GCA_028067895.1 Pseudomonadota bacterium
AATCCCGCCGATGGCTTCGTCGTCGCGCTGCCGGAGATCCAGGTGCGCGCGTTTCTCGATCGGCTGCTGCCCGGACCGGCGGAGTCCGAGCGCCGCCGCGCCCACCAGCTGATCGGACAGGGGGATTTCGCCGGCGCAATTGCCGCGCTGCGCGCGGCGCTGCGCATCGAGCCGGATCACGACGAGGCCAAGCTCGACCTCGCCGATGTGCTGCTCAACCGTCTGCCCGCCGCGCCCGACGCACAGCAGATTGCGGATGCCGGCCAGGCACTCTCCTCGGTGAGTGCACGTGCACAGGGAGAGGCCCGTTATGGCTCGCTAATCACGCGGTTGCAGACCTTGCGGGAAGCCGCGACGCTTCCAGCGCTCGACACGCTGAAGGCAGCGGTGTCCGCGCAGCCCGACGATCTCAAGGCCCGCTCCGCGCTCGCCGCCAAGCACATCGCCCGAGGCGAACTCGAGCCCGCGCTCGACCAGCTGCTCGAGGTCATCCGGCGCGATCGCAACTACGATCAGGGCGCCGCCCGGCGCACGTTCTTGTCCGTTCTGGAACTCGCCGCCGACCGCCCCGCCTTGGTGACGGATTACCGCAAGAAGCTCTCGCTGCTGCTGAACCGCTGACCCCGCGGGGGCCGCACGGATCCTGAGCGCGCTATTGCGGGCGTCCGGGGTGAGCGGCTCTCAGTAGCGCATCGATCTCCGCTTCGGCCCGCAGCCAATCCTGCGTCTCATTGCCCGGTGCGAAACCGCGCCGCTCGGCGTGAAAGTACGCCGCCTCCGCGATCATTGCGCGTCGAGATTCTTCGGTCACATGCTCGGCCGTGGCGCCCGAATTCGTCTTGGCCCTCGGCGTGACCCGACGCGTCGCGCGACGCGAGGGTGCTTTTGCAGATTCTGTTGCCTCGATGGTCGGGGCGGGATCAGATCGACGGGCTGCCATAAATCCTCCTCGTGATGGCTCGTGACACGGTGCGGCACTCGCTGTGCCTTCCAAGCTGCGGGCTCGAATCCCGCCCATGCGATACTGATGCAGCATAGGACGGAAAGGCTCGAGACCGCAAATCGTTCGACGCACCCGCTCCACGGGGCACCGCGATTGTCCGCGGACTGTCCGCTGTCCGCGGTGCGGACAATCCCCTGATCGGAGCCGCGGATGGGAGTCCAAGCTCTCTATTGTCGAATCAAGTAGTTATCAAACTGTCTGTCTCGTGGCACGAGGCATGCAATGACTCAAGCGTATAGGAATTGTCACACCCTCTATGAGCATTCTCGACCTGAAGTCCCCACATCCCGATAGCCCCGCGGCGCCGGCCCCGATGCCCATTCGCAACACCGCCGGTCAGGACATCGCCACGGCCACGCCACTGCCCTGGTATCGGCGCCGCCCGATCCAGGCGCTCCTGGCCCTAGCGATGCTGGCGATTCTGGCGGCGGCATGGCTGATTCACGGCTGGCTGCAATCGGCGAACGTCGTTTCCCTCTCGAGGCTGGAGCTCGCAACGGTCAAACGCGGCTCCTTCGTTCAGGACATCTCGGCCCGGGGCACGGTCATTGCGGCAGTCAGCCCAACGTTGGTCACCACCGCCGCGGGGACGGTCCACTACAAAGTGCACTCCGGCGACCGCGTCGCGCGAGGTCAAATCCTCGCCCGCGTCGACAGTCCCGAGCTGCAAAACGAATACCAGCGCCAGCTCGCCACGCTCAAGAGCATGAACGCCGCGCTCGATCAGGAGCGGGTCAGACTGAGCGAGCAGCTCATCAACAGCCAGCAGCAGGCCAACCTCGCCGCCGTCAGAATGAATGCCCAGCTGCGCGACCTGCAGCGCGCTCAGGCCGCTTGGCGGGTGCACGTCATCAGCGAGAGGCGCTACGAGGCGGCCTACGATACCTATTCGGTCGCCCGGCTCGACTTCGAGAACGCGCGCGATGATGCGCATCTCGATCGCCAGCAGATCCTGCTCAGTCTGCGCAGGCGAACGCTGGCACGCGATGCCCAGGCGCTACGCGTCGCGGAGCTCAAAGCCCGCGCGGACGCCCTCACCGTCCGCTCGCCGGTCACCGGTCTGGTGGCGCAGACCCTGCAGCCCGATCAGTCGTATGTCCCCGAGAGCGCCCCGCTGGTGAGAGTCGTCGACTTGAAGGCGCTGGCGATCCGCTTCCAGGTGGCCGAATCGCTGGCCAACGGCATCGTACCGGGCGTTCCCGCCGACATCACCCTCGGCGGCCAAACCGTTCGAGGCGTCGTCATGGACATCGCCCCGGCCGTCGTGGATGGCTGGGTCACTGGACGGGTGCGATTCAAAGGCGCGCCGCCGCCGGGCTTGCGTCAGAACGAGCAAGCATCGGTTCGAATCATTCTCGGCGAGAAGAACGGCGTGCTGATGATGGATCGCGGCGCGTACATCACGCCCAAGACCCGCTTCGTCTACGTCGTGCACGGCGCCGAAGCGTTCCGGGTCCCGGTCAGGTTCGGGGCCGCATCGATCTCACAAGTCGAAATACTCCGCGGACTCACCGCCGGCGACAGGGTCGTGATCTCCAACCCCCGCGCGCTGCACGGTGCGCGCCAACTCAAAGTCACGCGATGAGCGCAAGCCGAGGGTGCCATGATCGAGATGCATAACATCAGCAAAGTCTACCGGACCGACATGATCGAAACGCATGCGCTGCGCGAGCTTTCGCTGCAGGTCTCGGCCGGGGAATTCGTCGCGGTCAGCGGCCCTTCCGGCTCCGGCAAGACCACGTTCCTCAATGTGGCGGGACTGCTCGAGACATTCGACGGCGGCACTTACACGCTCGACGGCCAGGACGTCAGCGGACTGTCGGATAATGCACGCTCGCGGATTCGTAACGAGAAAATCGGTTTCGTCTTCCAGAGCTTCAACCTCATTCCGGATCTGGACATCTTCGACAACGTCGATGTACCGCTGCGCTATCGGCGCATGAAGGCCGACGAGCGCAGGGCGCGCATCACCAACAGCCTCGAGCTCGTCGGCCTGTCCTCGCGCATGAGGCATCTTCCGTCCCAACTCTCCGGCGGCCAGCAGCAGCGCGCCGCGATCGCCCGCGCCATCGCCGGCGACCCGGCGCTCATCCTGGCCGACGAGCCCACCGGCAACCTCGACTCGCTCATGGCCAGTCAGATCATGGATCTGCTGGAGAAGATCAACTCGATGGGCACCACCGTGGTGCTGGTCACCCACGATCCGGAGCTCGCCCGGCGCGCCCAGCGCAACATCCACGTCGTCGACGGTCTGGTCGCGGACGCCGTTGCCGCATCGGGCCCTGCCGCCCGCGGCCGGCAGGGGCAGACACACGCCGAATCGGCGGCGGACCGAGGCGAGCCGCGACCGTGATCGGCTACCACCTGCGCCTGGCTCTGCGCAGCTTCCGGCGCGCTCCGGGTCTGACCGCGTTGATGGTGAGCGCCATCGCCCTCGGAATCGCCGCCTGCATCGTGACGCTGACGGTCTATCACGGCATGTCGAGCAATCCGATCTGGTGGAAGAACGGCGAGCTCTATGCGGTGACGATGAATCCGTTGAGCCCGAGTCAGACTCGCAAAGCCGGCGAGCCCGCCTACGGAGCCAGCCAGCTCGCCTACGACGATGCGACCTACCTGTTCGGCTCCGGCATTGCGCAGCGCGAGACGCTGTTGACGTTCGTGTTCGGAGCGATCAGCGGCGCGCCGGACCAGACCCGACCGCTGCCGACGATGACGCGGGCAACGACCGCGGGCTTCTTCCGCATGTTCGACGTGCCCTTCCGCTACGGCGGACCCTGGAGCGCGGCCGCCGACCGCGGGCCCGAGCCCGTCATGGTGCTGAGCGATCGGGAGAATCAGAAGCTCTTCGGCGGTTCCGACAGCGTCGGGCGCACGCTCCTGTGGAGTGGGCACCGCTTCCGCATCGTCGGCGTGCTGGCGCCCTGGCATCCGCTGCCCCGTTTTTACGACCTGTCCGCGGGCAACGGCGGCGCGTTTGCCCGGCCCGCCGGCGCGTTCATCCCCTTCCAATGGGGACCCGTCCTGCGCGACTGGCCCGCCGGACAAACAAGCTGCGGCACGCAAAGCTCGCCCACCACGTACCAGGGGCTGCTCGGTTCGAATTGCACGTGGGTCGGCCTGTGGGTCGAACTGCCGACCCACGCGGCCCGGCGACACTTCCTGGCCTTCATGCAGGCCTACGCGGCGAACCAGCGTGCGGCCGGGCGCTTCCATGCGGTGAACACCCATCTGTGGAAGGTCAGTCAGTGGCTGACACTGCACCACATTGTCAGCCCTCAAAGCGGGATGCTGGTGAACCTCGCGTTCGCGCTGCTCGCGGTCTGCCTGATCAACACCCTCGGCATTCTGCTCGCGAAGTTCCTGCGCGGCGCGCCGATCGCCGGCGTCCGCCGCGCCCTCGGCGCCAGCCGACGGCAGATCTTCGCCCAACACCTCGTGGAGGCCGGCGCCCTGTCGTTGGCCGGGGCGACGCTCGGTCTCGCGCTCAGCGCCGCCGGCCTAGCGGGCGTGCGCCTGATGTATCGCGGCAGCTCCGCCGCGTACGGCAAGTTCGCGCACTTCGATCCCCTCGGCGTCGCCTGGGCGTTGGCCCTGGCTTTCGTCTCGACGATCGTCGCCGGGCTGTATCCGGCCTGGCGGATCGGCCGCCGACCGCCCGCGACCTACCTCAAGAGCCAATAGGCGCATCGCAACCGGTATCCTCATGGCACTCACTTCCCATCCACTGCTCTGCGCGCTGCGGCGCAATCCGGCCGGGGCCATCCTGATCGCCCTGCAAATCGGCATCACGCTCGCCATCCTGGTCAATGCCGCCGCGATCGTCACCCGGGCGATCCAAAAGATGAGCCGACCGACCGGACTCGACATCCGCGACACCTCCGTGATGACGATAATGGGCCTCTCCAAGCACTTCAACGTCTACAGCACCTCGAGCGCGGACCTCGCCTACTTGAGACAACTCCCGGGTGTAGTTGCCGCCAGCATCGTCTTCGGCATCCCGCTGACGAACAACGGCAGCGACCTCACGGTGGGGCGCTCGCCCAGCGGACAAGGCCCGACCATCACGAGCGCCTTCCTGCCGGTAAATCAGCAGGGCCTGCGGGCGCTCGACGTCCCGCTGATCGCGGGCCGGAATTTCCGCGCCAGTGAAATCCGCGTGCCCTCGGCCGCACATCCGAACCCGCGGATCGGCGAGGTGATCGTCACCCAGGCGCTCGCCCATGCCCTGTTTGCGCACCAGAGCGCCCTCGGAAAAACGATCTACGTGGGCAGCCACACGCCCGCGACCATCATCGGCATCACCCGAAATTTCATGGGCCCGCAGTTTGGCCAGCCTGCATACGACACCATGCTGGCACCTGAAATCGTCACTCAATACGATATGTATGACCTGCTCGTGCGCACCCAGCCGGGCAGAGATCGGA
>JAPTUI010000425.1 GCA_028067895.1 Pseudomonadota bacterium
CCGGCAGCGCTGCCCACGGCGAGCCAGTGCGCCTGCGTGGGGTCGCCGGGGGAAAGCCTGAGCAGAAGCGGATCGGCCATCCGTCAATCCTAGCCGAACTCAATTCGGCGTGTCGCTGCGCAGCACCGTGCGTACGGTGCCATCCGAGTCGGCGTAGAGGACCGAGTAAAAGACGAACTCAGTGCCGTCGGCACGCACCACGCTGGTCAGGCGAAACCACTGGGACTTCTCGGCGAACAGCTGCTGTGCATTGCTCTGGGGGGGCGTGCCGTTCGGGTTGCCGCCCGTGGGCGTGCTCGGCAGCGTGTTCTGCATGGCCGTTTCCATCTCACTCAGCGTCGGGAAACATCCGCCGCTCGCGCTCGCGCGGTCGCGCGCGAACTGGCGCGGGTCGGCGCTGAACTGGACGTGGCCGAGATAGGCATCGAGCACCTGTGGTGAGGCGGTGCAGGTGTTGAGCGCGGTGCCGACCGGCAGCGCGGTGACGTACGGGGCAATGCGCTCGAAGCGTGCGCGCCCGAAGTTCGGCAGCGCCAGCAGCTCACTGGCGCTGGTCACTGGAAGGTTCGGGGTGTGGTAGGGCGGGTCCATCTCGAGGTAGGCACTCGCCGCAGGCGCATCGGCTACCGCCGGCGTCGGGCTCTTGTCGATCCAGTTGACCCAGTCGTCGGCCCACTGCGGCCTCAGGCCGACCAGCGTCAGCAGCTCGCGGAACGCCTGCAGCTGTTGGGTGTTGACGGTCGAACCGTCGCTGCCGACCACGCTGTTGAGGTTGAAGCGGCCCTGCAGATCCTCGAGCGAGGCCTCGAGGGTCACCCCCGGGGAGACGCTGATCGGGCCGATCGGCTGCGCCCAGGGCTGCTGCGGATCGATCAGCGAGGGCTGCGCACGGAACGTCTGCTGCAGTCCGTAGGCGGCAAATGCCTCGGTGCCCTCGGTCACGAGCAGCGCCTGATCGTAGTCGAACGCCCCGATGGTGCGCCGCGCCGTCATGGCGTTGTGGTAGGCGAGGGAGGCGGCGATCACCGTGGCGAGCGCCACCAGCAGGATCGCCACCAGCAGCGCCACGCCGCGCTCGCGCCGCGGACTGCGCTCGAGGCCGCTGCGCCGGCTCATTCGGCCACCTCGAAGATGCGCACGATCCGGCCCCACTGGCGCGTGCGCAGCGTCACCTCGACGGCGAGCGGGCGCATGCGGTAGTAGCTGTCGAGCGTCGCCTCGGCGCCGGCCACCGGTGGTGGCCACTGGCGCACCCACTGGCGGTTCAGATCCAGATAGCGCAGTGAGACGGCGCGCAGGTGACGCAGCAGATCACGCTCGACGGGCCGGTCCGAGAGTGTCGGGTCGAGCACGTTCCAATGCTCCCGGATCAGCGTGCCGTGGCGGAACACGTAGGCGACGCGCTCGAGCTCCGGGCGCTGCAGACCGAGCGGATTGCTCCAGCCGCCGCGGGTGAACTCAGCGAGCGGATCGCCGGCGGAGCCGCTCATCAGTGCCGGCTGCCAGCCGAGGCCGTTCGGCGTGCGGATCGGGCGCGGCGCGAGTTGCACGAAGTCCTGCTCCATGATGCGCAGTGCGGTCTGCAGGTGCACCAGCTGGCGCTGGTCGCGGCGGATCGCGCCGCGCGCGCGCAGCGACTGCATGATCACGCCATAGCCGATGGCGAACATGATGGCGGCGATGAAGATCGCCACCAGCAGCTCGAGCAGCGTGAAACCGCGGGCGCGGGCACGGACGTTCATGGCAGCGCGTCCGGCTGGCCGAGCGCGCTGCCGGGCGCCCCGGCCGGCGGGCTCCCGGGGCCGGCGGCCGCCGTTCCGGCGATCGGGCCGGCGATCCACTGCGGCGAGAGCGGGTTCGGCGGGCCGACGGCCCGGCCCATGTACCCGGTCACGCTCGCGTACCACTCGTGGTGATCCCGGCCTTTCAGCGGGCGGGTGCGCACCACGATGCGCACCACGCCCGGCACGCTGGTGTCGCTCACCTTCTGCCGCCAGCGCCACTGACGCCGGGCGAAACGCACGTGCCCGGTGCTGGTGCCGGTGTGCGGAAACGTGCCCAACAGGCGCACGTGCTCGATCTGATTGAGCGCGACCCACTCGGCAAACGTCTTGTGGCGCAGATACAGCGTGGCGCGGGCCGAGGAGGTCAGCGCCTCGAGCACCGCGGCCATGCCGATGGTCACGATGGCGAGCGCCACCAGTACCTCGATGAGCGTGAACCCGCGCGCCGGCTTCATGAAGCGTGCGCCGCGGCGAGCGAATGCTCGACGATGCGGCCGCGGCGGTTCGGCCGGATTACGAAGCCCTTGTGCGGCGCGCCATGGCGCCACAGAGTGATGCTGAACGAGGACAGATCTCCGCTCGAATACAACATCACCTGCGGGGCGAGGGCCGCGTCCTTAGCGGGGATTTTCTCGGCCAGTTTCACGGTGCGGCCATCGACGATCACCTTGACCTCGATGCCTGCGGGCAGCACGCGCGGGCGCAGCGACTGATCCTCGCTCACCAGCCGCCACTCGTTGTGGCGTACGGCGTAGGTGACGAACCGATAGCCGTGCGCATCGAACACGAGGCCGTAGTCACGCGTCTGGAGCTCCGCCTCGCTGCGCGCATAGCGCAGCAGCGCCGCGAGCCGCCGCGAGGCGGTGTGCAGCGCCGGATCGTGCCCGGTCAGGTCGATCGACAGCAGCACCCCGGCAGTGACCACCCCGATGATCGCGAGCACCACCAGGATCTCCAGCAGCGTGAAGCCGCGCGCGCGCCGCGGCGAGCGGTCAATTGCCGAGGTTCCAGTTGCCGATGTCGGCATTGTCGCCGGTACCGCCCGGTTGGTTGTCGGCGCCGTAGGTGTACAGGTCATAGGGCAGGCCGTGCGTGCCGGGATACTGGTAATGATAGGCGTGACCCCATGGGTCTTTCACCAGCCGCTGGATGTACGGGCCGTGCCAGTTGGTGAGCGAGGAGTCGTTCGGGCGCTTCACCAGCGCCTCAAGACCCTGTTGAGTGGTCGGATAGACCGAGTTGTCGAGACGGTACTCGGTGATCGCGGTCTCGAGGCTTTGGATGTCCTCCTTGGCCTTTGCGACGCGCGCCTCGTCGACCTTGTTGACGACCTCCGGGACGATCACCGCAGCGAGCAGGCCGATGATCACCACCACCACCATGATCTCGATCAGGGTGAAGCCGCGCGCGCGCCGGGTGCGCCCCGTGCCGCGCTCGAGGCGCAGGCGCTCGATTCGATGTGTCATGAATTGTCCAGGTTTGCTCGCGCGCCCCCGGCGCGCTGATGCCCGATGATAACAAATGCCCGCCGAGGCTCCGCACCGAGTCGCCCGGTACCATTGGACTGCGGGTCGCAGCGGCGGTTCCGCCGGGGGGCGGCGCTTTGCACCCGCCGGAGCGGGCAGGCACGGTATACTCCGGCCGCTTTTCGTCATGCGGGATGAATGCATGGGTTTTGGCTTCGTGTTTCCGGGGCAGGGGTCGCAGTCGGTGGGCATGCTGGCCGATCTGGCCGCCGGGCCGCACGCCGCGCTGGTCAGCGAGACGTTCGCCGAGGCGTCCGCGGCGCTCGATTACGACTTGTGGGCGCTGGTCTCGGGCGGGCCGCCGGAGCGGCTGAACGCCACCGAGTGCACCCAGCCGGCGATGTTGGCCGCGGGGATTGCGCTGTGGCGACTGTGGCGCGAGCGCGGCGGTGCAGAACCGCAGGTGCTGAGCGGCCACAGTCTCGGGGAGTTCACCGCGCTGGTGGCCGCCGGGGCGCTGCCGTTCGCCGAGGCGATCGCGCTGGTGCGCCTGCGTGGACAGTTCATGCAGGAAGCGGTGCCGATCGGCAGCGGCGCGATGGCCGCCATCCTCGGCCTCGAGGACGAGGTCGTGATCGAGGTGTGCCGCGAGGCGGCCGGCGGCGAGGTGGTCGAGGCGGTGAACTTCAACGCCCCCGGTCAGGTGGTCGTTGCCGGCGAACGCACGGCGGTCGAGCGCGCCATCGAGGCGGCCAAGGCCCGCGGCGCGAAGCGCGCGCTGATCCTGCCGGTGAGCGTTCCGTCGCACAGCACTCTGATGCGTGCGGCGGCCGAGCGGCTCGCCGAGCGGCTCGAGAGCGTGCACTGGAGTGCCCCGCGGCTGCGCTTCGTGAGCGCGGTGGATGCCGCCGAGCATCACGATCCGGCCGACCTGCGCGCGCTGCTGGTGCGCCAGCTCTCGAGTCCGGTGCGCTGGACCGACACGGTGCATGCGCTCGCTGCGCGCGGCCTGCGCCAGCTCATCGAATGCGGCCCCGGCAAGGTGCTGACGGCCCTGAACCGGCGCATCGAGCGGCGGGCGGACTTCGAGTGCCTGGCGCTCGAGGACGAGCATTCAATCACGGCGGCGCTCGCAGCGGTCGGCGCGCCTGCCCAGACCCACGGGAATTGATTCGATGCTGCAGAACGACATTGCGCTCGTCACCGGCGCCTCGCGCGGGATCGGCCGGGAGATCGCACTGGCGCTCAGCGGCGCCGGCGCGCGGGTAATCGGCACGGCCACCAGTCTCAGGGGAGCCGAGGCGATCGGCGCGTCATTGAAGGAGGCCGGCGGCACGGGCCGCGGGGCCGTTCTCGATGTCTCCGATCCGACCTCCATCGAGGCGCTGCTCGCCGATCTGGAGGCGGCCGGGGAGCTGCCGACGATTCTGGTCAATAACGCGGCGATCACGCGCGACGGTCTGCTGGTGCGCATGAAGGCCGAGGACTGGGATGCGGTGATCAGCACCAATCTCAGCGCGGTGTTCCGCTTGAGCAAGGCGTGCCTGCGGCGCATGATGAAAGAACGGCGCGGGCGAATCGTGAACCTGACCTCGGTGGTCGGGCTCACCGGCAATCCCGGCCAGACCAATTACGCGGCCGCCAAGGCGGGACTGCTCGGGTTCACCAAGTCGCTCGCCCAGGAGGTCGCCTCGCGCGGCATCACGGTGAACGCGGTAGCCCCGGGCTTCATCGATACCGACATGACCCGCACCCTGCCCGAGGCACAGCGCACGGCGCTGCTTGAGCGGATTCCGACCGGCCGGCTCGGCAGTGCGGCCGACGTGGCCGCCGCGGTGCTCTTTCTGGCCTCGCCGCAGGCCGGCTACATCACCGGTGAGACGCTGCACGTGAACGGCGGGATGTACATGCCGTGAGCGGCGCTCGGCCAGCTGGCGGAATTTCATTTGAAAAATCAAGCACTCACGAGCATCAACGGCGAGTGGCTTCCGCGGGGGTGTTCCCCTAAAATACCGCGCCCCAGCCGTGCCTCGGCCGGCGGGGGCATTTTGTCCCTTCACTTAAGCATAAGGACCCATTTCTAATGAGCACAGTTGAGCAGCAGGTCAAAGCCATCGTGGCCGAGCAGCTGGGCGTCAAGCAGGAGCAGGTGACCAACGACGCCTCGTTCGTCGA
>JAPTUI010000419.1 GCA_028067895.1 Pseudomonadota bacterium
GACATGAAGAAGCTGATCGCGTACTCCTCGATCGCCCACATGGGTATCGTCACGCTCGGCGCGTTCCTGGTGTACGCGATCGTGGCGAGCTCCGGCACCACGCTCGACGCCGGCATGGGCCTCGATGGTGCGATGGTGCAGATGGTCTCGCACGGACTGATCTCCGGGGCGCTGTTTCTGTGCGTCGGGGTGCTCTATGACCGCATGCACAGCCGGCAGATTGCCGATTACGGCGGAGTGGTCAATACCATGCCGATCTTCGCCGGGTTCATGGTCCTGTTTGCGCTGGCGAACACCGGGCTGCCCGGCACCTCGGGGTTCGTCGGGGAATTCCTCGTGATCCTCGCGAGCTTCAAGGCGAGCTTCTGGTACTCGGCGCTCGCGGCCCTGACGCTCATCCTCGCCGCCGGCTACACGCTGTGGTTGGTCAAGCGGGTGGTGTTCGGTCCCATCGCCAATGATCACGTGGCCAAGCTGACCGATCTCAATGGGCGGGAATTCCTGATCCTCGGCGTGCTCGCCGTGGCGGTGCTGCTGCTCGGCGTGTGGCCGGAGCCGCTGCTGAAGGTCATGGAACCCTCGATCCAGCACCTGGTCGCCCAGGCCGCTGCCACCAAGATCCCGGTGTAGACGCGATGCCCGACTCCATGATGAACCTGCATACCTTCGCTGCCGCACTGCCGGAGATGTATCTGGCCGCGGCCATCTGCGTCGTTCTGCTGTTCGAGGCGTTCGTCGGGGAGCGCCGCCCCGGCTCCACCGGCACGCTGACGCTGCTGCTGCTGGTCATCGGCGCGGTCCTCACGGTCCAGTTCGCCGACGTCACGCAGCGCGTGGTGCTCTTCGACGGCAGCTACGTCGCCGATCCGCTCGCGTACGTGCTGAAACTCGCCGGCTTCCTCACCGTGGCGGTGGGGCTGCTGTACTCGCGCTCCTACCTCGAGAACCGCGACATCCTCAAGGGCGAGTACTACGCGCTGTCGCTCTCGGCGCTGCTCGGCATCTTCGTGCTGATCTCCGCCAACAGCCTGCTCACGGTGTACCTGGGCGTCGAGCTGCTCGCGCTCTCGGTGTACGCCATGGTGGCCTTCGACCGCGAGTCGGGAGTCGCGGCTGAAGCGGCCATGAAGTACTTCGTGCTCGGTTCGATCGCCTCGGGGATGCTGCTGTACGGCATGTCCATCGTGTATGGACTGACCGGCACGCTGAGCCTCGACGGGATCGCCGTTGCATTGAGTGCCCCGCACAACCTCGGAGTGATCCTGGGGCTGACGTTCATCGTGGTGGCGGTCGCCTTCAAGCTCGGCGCGGTTCCGTTCCACATGTGGTTGCCTGATGTGTACGACGGGGCGCCCACCAGCGTCACGCTGTTCGTCGGCACGGCGCCGAAGATCGGCTACTTCGCGCTCGCGCTGCGGTTGCTGGCGCACGGACTCGCCGGAGTCACGGTCGACTGGGCGGCGATGCTCGTGCCGCTCGCGGTGCTCACGCTGATCGTCGGCAACGTGGTGGCCATTGCGCAGACGAACATCAAGCGCATGCTCGCGTACTCGACCATCGCGCACGTGGGTTTCATCGTGCTTGGCTTCGCCTCCGGCACGGCGGACGGCTACAGCGCGGCGTTGTACTACACGCTGGTGTACGTGCTGATGGCGCTCGGATTCTTCGGCGTGGTCATTCTGGCAAGCCGCAAGGGCTTCGAGGCCGATAAGCTCGAGCACTACAAGGGCCTGTACCGGCGCGATCCGCTGCTGGCCCTCGCCATGGCCATGCTGATGTTTTCCACCGCCGGCGTGCCGCCGTTCGTTGGGTTCTGGGCCAAGCTGCGCATCATTCAGGCGTTGTGGGAGACCCAGCACCTGTGGCTGGTGGTGATCGCCGTGCTGATGTCGGTGGTCGGTGCCTTCTACTACCTGCGGGTGGTGAAGCTGATGTACTTCGATGAGGCACCGGAATCCCTACCCGATACGGTCCGCTCATTCGGAGTGCGCTTGGCGCTCGGCATCAATGCCGCCGCGGTGCTGGTCTTGGGCATCCTGCCCGCACCGCTGCTCGATCTGTGCGCGCGGGTCCTGCACTGAGCCCGGCCGCGCGCTGCGAGGGGGCGCGCGGGGTCGGCTTCTTGCGGCGCATGATCAGCCGCGCGGCGAGCAGCAGCACCACGATGTTGAGGACCCACCAGGCCGCATAGCCGTGCTTCTCCAGCGCGGCGAGCCGCTCGGGCGGCTTCGGCAGGCGCACCGTGGCGCTGAGCAGTTCATGAATTCCGTCGTGGGCCACCACCACTTGCAGGGCCTGCGGACCGCCTTTGAACCCTTGAGTCGAGAGCACGTAGGAGGCGCCGCGGGCCGCCACGGGCACGGCGCGACCGTCGAGCTGCGCGGTGAGATTGCCGGCGCCCTCGATCGGTGTGCCGCCGGCGGCGCGCGTCACCTGCAGCACGATGTCGTGGCGGTGGATGCTGCCCTCGAGCACCAGTTGCGCTGAGCTCGCCAGCTGGATGTTTGGCGAGGGAGTGCCCGCCGCGGCGACGCCCAGAGTGCTCAGCAGCGCCGCAGCGAGTGGCGCGGCACGAATCCTGCGGACGGTGCGCATCAATTCTCCAAGTGCAAATAGCGCTCGAGGGTGTCCAGAGCGCCTAGAAACCCGCACAACTGTTCCGGCGAGAGACACTCGAGCAGGGCGGCTTCGCGGGCCAGGGCGAGTGGCACGAGTTCCCCGTACACGCGCCGTCCGGCCTTGGTCAGGCGGATCTTGCGCTCGCGCCGGTCCTCGGCGCTCGAGGCGCGCTCGAGGAGTTGGCGGGCTTCGAGTTCGGCGATGGCGCGGCTGACGCGGGTTTTGTGCATGCGGGTACTGGCCGCGATGGACTGGGCGGTACAGGCCTGCTGCGGTCCCACGGTGGCCATCACCCGCCACTGCGGAATGTCGAGTCCGAAACGCCGCTGGTACACGACCGCCAAGTGCTCGCTGACGCCCGCGGCGAGACGGTTCAGGCGAAACGGTATGAACGCAGCCAGATCGAGCGTCTGTTCGCAGGGCGGACGGGCGGTCACCGGAGGCTCTCCCATACGGTTGCGCGCGCAACCATTTGTGTCATCATAGCCTAAAGCATACCGGGAGTTCGCCATGCGCTCCGCATCCGCCACCGCACCGGCCGCCGCCCTGGCCGCACCGCCGGAGTACCTCAGCGGCTTCGGCAATCATTTTGCCACCGAGGCGCTGCCGGGGGCCTTGCCCGACGGCCGCAATTCCCCGCAGCGCTGCCCGTACGGCCTGTATGCCGAGCAGCTCTCCGGGACCGCCTTTACCGCGCCGCGCCACGCCAATCGGCGCAGCTGGCTGTACCGCATCCGGCCGGCGGCGGTGCAGGGGCCGTTCGAGCCGCTCGCGCATCCGGGGCTCGTCGGGCACTTCGGGACCTGCGCGCCGGTGCCCGATCCGCTGCGCTGGAGCGCGCTGCCCGTGCCCAGTGCGCCGACGGATTTCATCGACGGCCTGCTCACTGTCGGCGGCAGCGGCTCGAGCGATGCGCACAGCGGTTGCGCCATCCACTGGTACCGGGCCAACCGCTCGATGCACGATCGGTTCTTCTACGACGCCGATGGGGAGCTGCTGATCGTGCCGGAACGGGGCGGCCTGCGCCTAGTGAGCGAACTCGGGCGGCTCGATGTTCAGCCGCAGGAGATCGCCGTGATCCCCCGCGGGGTGCGTTTTCGGGTCGAGTTGCTCGAGGCCCAGGCGCGCGGCTACCTCTGCGAGAACTATGGGGCGCCGCTTAAGCTGCCCGACCTGGGGCCGATTGGCGCCAACGGTCTCGCCAACCCACGCGACTTCCTCGCTCCCGTCGCCTGGTACGAGGACCGCGACGGGCAGATGGAGCTGGTGGCGAAGTTCGGGGGGGGGCTGTTTCGTGCCGGGCTCGATCACTCGCCGCTCGATGTCGTCGCCTGGCACGGCAATCATGCCCCGTACAAGTACGACCTGCGCCGCTTCAACACCCTCGGATCGGTGAGCTACGACCACCCGGATCCGTCGATTTTCCTGGTGCTGCACTCGGTGAGCGAGACCCCGGGGGTCGATGCGCTCGACTTCGTGATCTTCCCGCCGCGCTGGCTGGTGATGCAGGACACGTTCCGCCCGCCCTGGTTCCATCGCAACATCGCCAGCGAGTTCATGGGCCTCGTGCACGGGCGCTACGATGCCAAGGCGAGCGGCTTCGAGCCGGGCGGGGCGTCGCTGCACAACTGCATGAGCGGGCACGGTCCGGATGCCGAGACCTTCGAGCGCGCGAGCCGCGCCGATACCACCGTGCCGCAGCACATCACCGACACCATGGCGTTCATGTTCGAGACTCGCACGCTGATCCGCCCGACCCCGCAGGCGCTCGCGCTGCCGCAGCGCCAGCGCGACTACGCCGGCTGCTGGCAGGGGTTGGCCAGGCGCTTCGATGCGACTGTGCGCGAACCGCGCTGAGCCGCCCATGCGCAGCATCGACGCCACGCATGACCCGAGTCTCACCAGCTGGGTGGACTCGGCCAACCGCCCCGAGTGCGATTTCCCGCTGCAGAACCTGCCGTTCGCGGTGTTCCGGCGCGTCGGCAGCGGCGAGCCGCTGCGCTGCGGGGTCGGCATCGGCGATGCCGTTCTCGATCTGACCGCGCTCGGCTCGGCCGCGCCGCGCTCAGGGCCCGCGGCCGAGGCGCTCGCCGCCTGCGCCGCGCCGGCGCTGAACGGACTGATGGCGCAGGGACCGGCCGCCGCACTGGCGCTGCGCCGCACGCTCTCGGAGCTGCTGCGCACCGGTTCACCGCACGCCGCGGCGCTCGCCTCGGCACTGGTCCCGCAGGCACGGGCCGAGTTTGCCGTGCCGGCGCTTATCGGCGATTACACGGATTTCTACACCTCGATCCATCACGCCACGGCGGTCGGGCGGCTGTTCCGACCCGATCAGCCCCTGCTGCCGAACTACAAGTGGGTGCCGATCGCCTATCACGGCCGCGCCTCTTCGATCGGCGTCAGCGGGCAGCAGGTGCGCCGCCCGCGCGGTCAGCTGATGCCGCGCGGGGCCGAGCGACCGCACCTCGCCCCGAGCGAGCGGTTGGATTACGAACTCGAGCTCGGTGTGCTGATCGGGTCGGGCAACGCGCTCGGGGAACCCATCGCGATCGAACACGCCGAGCGGCACGTGTTCGGTCTGTGCCTGCTCAACGACTGGTCGGCGCGCGACGTGCAGGCCTGGGAGTACCAGCCGCTCGGACCGTTTCTCGCCAAGAATTTCGCCACCACCGTATCGCCCTGGGTGGTGACGCTCGAGGCGCTCGCGCCGTTTCGCGCGCCGTGGCAGCGGCCGGCGGCCGATCCGGCGCCGCTGCCGTATCTGGATGGCGAGGCACTGCGCGCCGCCGGAGCGCTCGACATCTC
>JAPTUI010000093.1 GCA_028067895.1 Pseudomonadota bacterium
GCCATCGGCAACCACAACTCGCCGCCATCGCAGGCGGTATTTCTCACCCGCTCCGTCGCATTCCTCGGGTCCGACTTTGCGCAGCTCCACCAGCACGCCGGGATGCCCGGTCAACGCTAGCGGGAATGAATGCGGCGGCAGGGTGCGCTTGCGGGTCATCGCTTGCGACTCCGCTCGGCGCAGTCAACAAGCAGCCCATAAGTTCGGTTCACGCATACCATCGTTGTCTCATTGCAGTCTTCATCTTGTTCGGGACTTTTGCGGTTGCGGTATTGTCCGCGCAATAATCGCCAAACAAATAGAACGCGGGGAACTCCATGCGGTACTTAATTGCTTCTATTGCCATCGTTACCGTGCTTGCAGGATGCGTCAACGTTTCGACCATCTTGGCTAGGAGGGATACTCAGAGCCTTTGTGTAGATTATGCGCAGTCAGTCATAACAGGCGAAGCCGTGTCGATCCGAGGGCCGTTCGGGCCGGATGCGACTGGCGAACAGATTGCAAATGTGCTTGCTGCGCGCGGCGCAAAATGTTCTCCCCGCCGCCTGTATTACCGACTCGCGGTCATCCGGATCCGTGAGCAGCAGAATCAAAACGCGTCACTTCTGAATTTGGCGGAGAGGTGTGCGGCGACTGCAGGGCCGACGCCTCTGCCAGACGGTGCTTGTGGTTACGTAAATGGCGTGTGGGTGTGCGAGCCTCCCCCCTGTGGGGCGAATCCGTGATGTGGGCACGGGCGGAAAAGCGCGGCGCAGCGTCAGAAATCATGCCGTGTCTGATCGGTCCGGGTCCGTCACAGTACCTATCAGGGTAACCAATAGCGGACTTTCGTGCCGTCTGTCACGACGGCCTCCCGTCGGCGGCCAGCCGCAGGTGCTCGCTGAACAGGACGATGCCCGGCCAGCGGTTGCCGGGGATGCGCAGCTCGCCGGTGACGATGGAGCCATCGCCCATGCGCAAGCCGAGCAGCACGGATACGGGGCCATCCGCCGGTGCGGTCGGGGTCGCCCCCTGCACGTCGAACGAGTAGCGCAGCGCCGGGTCCGCCTCGAGCTGCGCCACCACGGCAGCCCGTCGACGCTCGAGCGTTCGGGTAGCCGGGTCAGCCGGTGTCCAGTCCGCCGCACAGCCGCCCGCATACGCGCCCCAGGTCTCGGTGCGGTGCTTGCGACACCAGCCGTCCGGGGTCTTGCCGGGTTCCGCCGTGTAGTGCGTGCAGCTGGCGCAGGCGGTGGCCGGGAGCGGGTCAGCATTCGCCGCCGGGGTGTTCGCCGGTTCGCTCAATACGGCAAGCAGTGCAGCCTTGTTCGCGCGGATCATCTCGCGCAGCTCATCGGTCAGCCGCTCGCGCGGCGCAACGTAGACCTTGCCGGGGTCCGCCGCGTCGGGGGCAACGGTCAATCCGGCAGCCCGGATGCGCGCCAGTATCTCAACGGCAGCGGTGCTCATAGGGATTCCCCCATCGCAAGCGTCACACCGTCACAATGCTGGTTTTTCAGGGGTTTTCCGCAAAATTCATCCGTAACAGAGTCGCCCTCGCTCCGTCCGGTGTGACGGCTCGAAAATGCAGAATTTCCCTGCATTTCTAGGGGTTGTGACGGTGTGACGGTTGGAGTGCCGGGGGCTGGCAAGTAGCGGCGGAAAGTATCCTCGAATTGCTCCCGGTGATAACCCTTCGCCGTGGCCTTGGTGCCGCTTCCGGTGCGCACGGTGCGCGGGTGAATCTCGAATTTCCCCAGCATCCGGGCCAGTCCGGTTGGGCTCATCGGTCTGCCGTGCCGCCACTCGGGCCACGGTCGCCCCTCAAGAGCGCATAGGTGATCGACAATGACGGCGGACGGTACCGGATCGTCACTCCGCAATTTGAGCAGTTCTCGAATATCCGCCAGCAGCAGCACGGCGGCGGATTGATCCTCCCTCCGTCCAGAGAGCGCCATCGCGGCCTTGCGGACAAGTTCAGGCCAGTCGCCGCCGGCCTCATCGGCAATCGCCAGCAACGGGCACCAATTGTCCGCCGCGCGGTCATCCAGGCCATCCGGTATCGCCGGGTCTGCATCGCGCAGTGCCGCCTCATGATCCGCCGCCCATCGGGCACAGCGCGCACGTATCGGCTCGAATGTCACGCCGCGCATTGACTCGATACGGTCGCCCGGCAGCTTGCGCTGCATCCCTATGGTGATGCTCCGATCTTCAATGGTGTCCGCGACGTGCCCGATGCCCGATATGACCTTGGGACAAAAGGTGCTGAACGACGCAACGTCGTGATCGTCCCCGACTACTCGCAGCACGCGCGCCGTCTTGCGGGTGTGACCGCCGTTGATGATGCCGCGCAGTTCCTCATTTTCGCGCATCCATGCGTCCGCCTCATCCAGCAGCAGGGTAGGCGCATGTTGCTCAATCAATCGAAACAGCGCCGCAGGGGTTGCGCTAGTTGCGAGCAGTGCGCGGCGCACCAGTTCGTGCAGTAGCCCCATCAGCGTTGACTTTCCGCACCGCTTCTGCGGCGATGACACGTGCAGCATGGCGAGCAGGTCGAATGAATCCACGGTCCAGGTCAATACTGTCCACGCCGCCAGCGCCTCGGGGGCGTGATCAGGCAGTATCACGTACCGCTTGAAGATGTCGCGCAGGTCGGTGAGCAATTCCGCCCCGCTTACAGCTTCATCCGCCGGCGCAGTGTCGGTGAAGATCAGACCTTGTGCGGTTTCCTCGGGTTCCCGTAATGCGCTCACCTCGGCATCCAATGCCCCGACTGACACGCCGTATTGCTTGGCGATGCATGCGCGCCGCGTGGAATAATCCAGCGGTTTGAGTTTCGCCAGCTCCGGTAACAGCGCCCGCAATTCGGTGACTTTGCCTTGAACGTCTGCACCACACGGTGGCAGCTTTGAACTGGTCTCGGTCTCGCCAGCATCCGGTGCTGTTGCTGCCTCGATGCCCGCGCGCACAGCGGCCAGTCCCTCGGCTTTGTGGACCTCGTTCCAGTCGTGCCCCTCGGTCGCCGGGATCGCCACCAGCGCGCCAACAGCTCGAGCCGCCTCGAGCGCCGCATGCTGGCCGGTGCCGCCGGCGTCATGGTCGCCGCATATGACGATACGCACGTCGGGGAACTTCGCCCGCAGCCCCTTGGCGACAGCTAGCAGGTTGCCCGCGCTAAAGGCAACCGCCACAGCCGCGCCGGTGGCTTCGTGCACGCTCGCGCCGGTGGCGTATCCTTCCGCAACGCACAGCGTCTTGTCCGGGTTTCCTATGGCGAAATAACAGCCCCGCACGCGCCCGCCGGGTAGAAACTTCTTTTCGCCATCCGGTGTTATGCGCTGAACGTTGACGATCTCGCCGTCCGTCGCCATCGGCACCAGCAGTTCATCGCCGCTTGCGCGCAGGCCGTATGAATTGACCGTCTTGCGCACCAGATACGGGTGCGCGTCCGCCGGTGTTGAATCGCGCCATATGCGCTGCGCCCATTCCGCCGTTCTCCGGTGTCGCTCGGCTTCATCGGCTTGGCGTTGCCGCCGCATGGCCTCGATGCGCTCGCGGTGTTGCCGCCTTTCCTCGGGCGTGAACGTGCGCCCGGACTTGGCGTGCCAGGTCTGTTTGATAACGGAGCGCCAGCATCCGAACTCACCCGCCGGCAGGCCGTCCAGATGAAGCACGTACCAGCCTGAATCATCGCCGCGCCGGCCATCGGATGCGAAACGGTGCAGTTTGCCGTCCGCTTCGATGGAATCCGGCGGTGTCAGTCCTGCCGCCACCATCGCCGCGCGGAATTGGTCGATAGCATCGCCGGTGCTCGGGGGCGGTCGCACGCCATGCGCGCCGGTGGCGGTGCCTATGGCCGCGCTCATGCCGCGTCCCCGCCGTTCGCGGATTCCATGCGGCGCAGCCATTCCCGCAGACTGCCGACACGGTAGCGCGGGCGGCCACAGGTGATGACGGGGCGCGGAAAGTCCCGGCCCATCTTCTTGCGGATCAGGAAAAACGTACTGTCGGGCAGTCCGAGGAATCGCGCAGCCTTGGACGATCCGATCAGCGCATCGTCATGCAGCGCGCCGGGGTCGGAGTCGACGGGGTGTTGTGCTCGCGGTGGGGCGGAGCGGGGGGCAGAATGTTTCGACATGGCCGGTCCTCAGTGCGAGGCGCAGCCAGAGCGGCGGAATTGCCGTTATCTGCGGTGCCTCGGACTCTTTTGAGTCGGCCTGAATACTATTGCCGGTTCGGCCTCAATCTAGGGGAACTATCTCGCTCGTTTTCGGGGGAGTTAGTTCCCCTTTTTCGTGAGCGCCTTGGTGGTGATGCGCGCGCCCGTCGTGGCGTTCGCTATGGCGGTAGCCGTCGCTGCGCCGGTCAGCGGTTGCAGGCGGCGAGCTATCGTCAATGCCTGCCGTTGGGCAATGCTGCCTCGGCGTTGTGGCGTATGTCCAAGTTCGCGCTCTGCCAGTGAGCGCAGCAGCGCCAGCAGTACGTCGGGGTTCCTCAGTGCGCGGTCGAGGGTCGCGCTCGGTGCGGGCGGCGCGTTGGACAGAAGCTCTGCGCATCCGCCCCTTGGCGCGAATGTCGCTCCACCACGCGCCGCCATGGCGTCTAGCGTGCTGGCAAATTCCGCGATCCCCGGCAGCTCCGTCGGCCTCATCGGCATGATGCCGTGCAATGGCGCTCCGGCAGATGCAAACGCTTCAAGAAGCGATGCCAGTTCGCGTGCGGATTCCTTGATCCTAGTGATCCCCTTTTTGGCAAAGGAGCTGTCCAAGAGATTGATCGGCACCAACGCCTCGATGAGCGCCAGCAGCACCTCGAGGCCCGCATCAGTCGGCCACGGCTTGCGGGCAGCACAGCGTGCATCGAGGGTTTTCCATGCGTTGGCGATGTCAGCGCTTTGCAAACGCGTGAGCATCTGGCGCAACGGCTGTTTCGTCGCCTCGGTGCTCAGGCCGGGCAGCAGGATTGGCAGCGCAAGGGTTGGGAACGGATATGCAGGCCCGTACAGCTCGGGGCCGTAGGGCGCGCCCGGTGCGGGCTGTTCAGCGCGCAATGCGTTAGGCCAGCTCTGGGGCGGATCGCCGCGCAACTGCGCCAACGCTCGGCGCAGCAGGGTCGGCATCTCAACTTTCCGCGTGGACTTCGCCTTGTAGCGCCCGCGATGAGCGGCTGTCCGCTTCGGCATGCGCGCCTCCTGTAGACGCTTCCTGAAAGAGCCGCCGCGCCAGGCCAGTCAGGATTCCGGCTTTTCCCCCGCCGGGATCAGCGGCAGGGTAGGCGCGTCGGGTTCAGCTCAGGCCGTCGCCTCGCGCAGCGGCGCGATCTTCGGGCGCCGCTTCTTCTCGGCGTGCCACAAGTCGTAGGCGGTCTGCATATTGAGCCAGGATTCCGCAGAGCCGCCGAGCGCAGCAGCAAGCCGGATGGCAAGCT
>JAPTUI010000179.1 GCA_028067895.1 Pseudomonadota bacterium
TGCACCCCGCCGAAGGTCAGGCTGTTGTCGGTCATCAGATGCTTGTTGGTGAGATTCAGCGCCGTCACCGACACCTGAAGGTTGCGGCTGAAGTTGCGCCCCACGGTCAGATCGATGATCGTGTAGCTCGGCAGGTGGCTCGGCTCATAGCTCGGCGGGCCGGCAAAGCCGTTCGAGAGTCCCGAGTTGACTGAAACGTTCGTCCCGACGAAGTAATGCTCCGGCAGATCGACGTTGTAGCCGACGTTGAGGGTGTTGCGCTGATCATGATCGAGCGCGGTGTAATCGCCGCAGGCGGTGCCCGAGACCAGCAGGCCGCCGCTGATCGACCCGAAGCACTGCGCCGTTTGGTTCGAGTACGCCAGGTGCACCTGGCCGTAGCGCCAGAAAGCCGGTGAGCGCACGGTGAGCTCGGTGCCGCGGATGAGCGCGCCCTGATCGGTGACCGGCAGGTAAATGTCGGAGCTGCCGATCGGGTTGTGGTCGAAGAAGTTCTGCGCCTGAGTGACGAAGTGATCCGCCTCGATGGTCCAGCCCTTCACCGGAATGGTCACGCCGAACTGACGCTCCCGGTCGCGCTCCCCGTGCAGCGGCAGGAACTGGCTGCTCTGCGTCGAGGCGTAGGTGGCGAGGTTTCCGGTGAGCGCCTCCAGCGGCGGGGCCTGGTAGTACTTGCCCCAGAATGCGCTCAGCACCCAGTTGAGCCCCGGCACACGCACCGTCATGCCATAGCGCGGGTCGGTCGCGTTCTCGGTGACCAGCCCGGCGAAGTGCGATTCGCGCACGCCGGCCGACAGGTGCACCCAGTGCGACACGTCGTAGGTATCCTGCACCCAGGCGTCGATCAGCTCACCGGTCGGGTTCTGCAGCTCCTGAAGCGGCGCCGGGCTGCCGCCGGGGAAGGCGAGATTGAAGTCGGCGTGATCCTGCTGCGCAAAGCCGTACACCCCGACGTCCACGTGGTTGTGGCTGAAGTGCATGCGCAGGTTTTCCTCCCCGCCCTCGTACTGCGAGCTGTGGTGGAGGGTGGTGATGACCGGGAAGTCGCTCGGCGCGCCGTCGTACGCGGCACGCACGAAGTGATACATCAGCGAGCTGGTGAGCACGATGTTGCTCGTGAACGTATGCACCCACGAGAGCAGCGCGAAATTATCCGCTTCCTTCTGGACGTCCCCGAGCTGCCCGACGCACTGCGGATCGTTCGGCAGCGGCGTGATGCAATTGGGGATCTGGTAGGTGTCTTGGCGCAACTGCGCGACGAAGCGCAGCTCGTTGTTGGCGCTGGGGTTGTACTGCAGGTTAGTGAAGAGCCCATAGCCCTGCGATTGATCGTGGATGACCTCAGAGACCGGGGTCTGCAGGCCGAGATTGCTGCGGTTGCCCTCGGCGCTGACGTAGTAGGCGAAATTGCCCTTGTGGCTCGCCGCGCTCAGGTAATCGTCGGTCTGACCGAAATTGCCCGCCGAGACCGAGAGCGTGCCCTGGTTGTGCACGCCGAAGCCGGTCTTCGGGATCACGTTGAACACCCCGTAGGTGCGATCCCCCTCGTCGGCGTTGTAGCTGCCGCGCTCGACGCCGAGCGTCTGGATGTCCTGCGGATCGATCTCCGGGCCGAGACTCTCAGCGATATTGGTATCGGGAATCTCCACCCCGTCGATCAGCCAGGACGTCTGGTGACCGCCGCGGATGTGCAGCATGTCGTGCGCCTCGTAGGCGCCGGGCACGTAGTCGGTGATCATCGCCAGGCTGTTGGCGTTGATCGCCCCGGGCGTCGAGAGGATGTCCTGCTGGCTGACCAGTGTGATCGGGGTGACCGAGGCGACCACCGGCACGCGGTTGCCGTGCACGACCACCCGATGGAACGTCGTGACCGGCAACAGATGCAGGATCGGTGTCGGAAAGTAGCCAGCCTCCACCGTCACCGGCTCGCTCTGGGATTGGAAGCCCTTGCGCCGGACCGTGACCATGTAGGTCCCGATGGACACCGTCGGAAAATTGAACCGGCCGTGCGCATCGGTGCGCGTCGTGAGGACACTGCCGGACGCCGCCGAGCGCAGCGTCACCCGCACGCCGGCCATGGGCTGGTTGTGCGCGCCCTGGACTTCGCCGCGCACCCCGCCGTAGGACGCCGCCCAGGCGCTCACCGGCACCATCCCGAGGGCCGCGAGCACACCGAGTCCGGCGGCCATGGAGTGACAGGACAGCCGGCGGCGCACGCGCGCAGCCCGGCTCGAGGAAAGGTCTTTCACAGAGAATCTCCCGCGGCGCCGCCACCGGTGCGGGCCGCCGTCTGAATCGCAATTACGGAACGCCGCCTCACGGCGCCGCTGCTGAGGGCGCAGAGGATGCGGCCAATCGGATCGATCAGACGCGAATCGGGGGCGCACGTGCCTGGGGCGTGTACGCCAGCGGCACGCTGAAGTTCGACGCCACAGCGGGCTCGGCGAGCGCGACCGCATCCGTGGCGCGCAGCGTGAGCCCGGCGAGCGCGTAGGCCGGTGCCGGCGTAGTCCCATTGCAGAACGTGCAGTGGGTGGAGGTGCGGCCCGCCGGCGCGCCATGAGGCGCGCGGCCATGGGCGAAGTACCCCGACGGGAAGCCCTCGTGGCACAGCTGGATCGCCAGTGAGTGCGTACCCGGCTCGAACCCGAGCGGCACCAGCGCGCGCAGCCCGAAGGCCAGCAGCGCGAGCCATCCGGCCCAGCCCGGCAGCCGCCGTCGCGGCGCATGCCGCACCGTTCTACGCCACCGGTTGCTGTTGGGTACTCCGCTCACTGGTTCACACTGTCCGCGCCCGCCCCCGCGGGGCCGGGCGGCATTGTATGACAATGATCAGCCTCCGAGGTTCACCGCGAGCGGCGCGGCGGCGAGCCGAGTCCGCCGCGCGCCAAAGCGATGCTCGGCGCGCGGCGCAACTCGAACGCTCAGAACGAATAACCGACCGAGATGACCGCAGCGTTCGGCCAGAAATGCACGCTGGAGCTGCGCAACACCCCCGCGGTGTCGGTGGTGAGCCGGCTGTTGACCTGCGCCACCGAGTAGGAGGCCACGATGTGCCAGCGGGCGTTCAGTCGGTACTTGAAGCCCGCCGTCACCGCCGGGCCCACCGAGGCCGGCAGCGAGATCGAGGTCGGCCCGCCGCTCACCGCGGCGCCCGCGGCGGTGACCTGCCGGTCGTAGAAGTACGTGTAGTTCACCCCGACGCCGACGAACGGTCGCCAGCGCGAGTCGGGGGCGAAGAAGTTGTACTCCAGGAGCGCCGTCGGGGACAACCAGCGGATGTCGGCGATGGTCTGGCCGTTGTACGGCACCGAGCCGACGGCTGCCGGTCCTTTGCCCACCGCGTGCGTCAACGGCGGCCAGCCAAAGGCGAACTCGACGGCGAAGTGACTGGAGAGCGTGCGCACGTAGCCGAGGTAGAGCGTCGTAGTGTTGTTCACGCTCGTATTCAGCCCCGGCACGGTGTAGGGGCCGGTGATGTCGCTGGCGCTGGTATCGAAGTGAACGAAGTAACCGCCGATGCGGATGTCGTTCGGGTGAGCGGTGTCGGCGCGCGCCCCGGTGGCGGCCGCGAGGGCGAGAGCGGTGCCGAGCGCGAGTGTTGCGATCTTGTACTGCATGGTCGTCTCTCGTGTCAGGGCCTAGGGAACTTGCGCGAAGAAGTCACGCGCAGCCACCATACAGAACGGCGCCTCGGTCGAGTGGTAGGACTGGATCGCGGTGCTCGGTCCCTCGGCGGCGACCAGCGCCGCGTAGGTGCTCTGGAACGCGCTCTGCAGGGGTGCGAATGCCCCGCCCGGCGTGCCGTTGAGGTCGAGCACCTGTACCAGCCCGGCAGAGACCAGCGGACTCCACTCGGCGGCCATCACCCCGGTGTTCACCTGGAAGAACACCGTCGGGTCCTGGTCCCCGCCGCACATCAGCATCGGCTCCTTCGGCGACCAGCCGCCGTTGCGCATGTCGTTGAGCTTGAAGTCCTGACGCAGTCCGACCGCCGGTTGCGCCGCGAGCGCCACGTCGCTCGCAGTCAGCGTGCCGCCGTTGAGCAGCGTCATCTCGGCCTGGTCGGGGTTGGTGAGCGCATCGGCGGCGTATTCGGCCCGATACGTATTGTTCACCAGAGACGGACTGCCGAAGCCGGCATCGAACAGCGCCGCCTGTGCGGCGCTGTACGGCGGGCTCGTCGGTACCGCGAGCAGCTGATCGAGCTGGGTATTGCCGGTCACCGGGGTGGTGCTGTCGAACAGCGCCGCCTCGGGCAGCTTGCCCGACTGGAACAGCTGAGCGAGCGGACTCGGCGAGGGCAGCAGCGTGTCGATGCCGTTCGCGTAAGTCGAGGAGTAGATGTCGCTCGTCGCCTTGTACACGTTGCCGTAGGCGTTCTGGTAGCTCGTGGTCACGAGCGGCGCGAAGATCGTCGAACCGATGTCCACCTGGCCGAAGAAGATCGCATCGCCGAACGCCTCGAGCGCATAGGGCCCCGACGCCGGCGCCGAGGCGGTCACCGTGTCGCCGGCGGCCTGCATCGCCTTGACGGTGGCCATGGCGACGTAGCCGCCCTCGGAATAGCCGGTCACGTACAGCTGGCCGCTGTCGGTGGTGCCCGGGGTGAACGAGTGCGGCAGCGCGGTACGCGCTGCGCTGAGCGCATCCATCATGTCGTCGGCATTCACGGCGGCATCGACGTACGGGTGATAGCCGAGGTTCGAGATGTCGTAGCCCTCGAAGTTCGGCGCCACCACGATGTAGCCCTGCGCGGCAAACACCGCGGCGATCATCGCCGACTCGGAGTTGGCGGCGTTGGTGGTGTCCGTGATGTCAGCGATGTTGTATGTCGAGACCGTCGTCGTACCGTGTGCGTACAGCACGATTGGACGGGCGCCGGAGCACTGCGCGCCGGTGCCGGTCGGCACCATCATCGCGCCGGAGACCTCGGTCGGCTTGCCATCCGGGGCCGTGGTCCAGTATTTCAGGTAGTAGAAGTCCACGCCGCAGGCGGGCGTGCCGGCGAGCTGCAGCAGTTGCTGCCCGGTCGGGCTCGCGCCGAGCTCGGCGGCGAACGCAGAGGCGGTGAGTGAGGCGACCCGCAGCGGCGGATCGACCGCCAGCGTACCCGCCTGCGTCGAGGTGGCGACGGAGGCGGTCTTGCTGTTGCTTCCGCAGCCCGCCAGCGCGAGCACGGCGAGGCCAGCGCAGACGAGACCCCGAGTCTTCTTCAGCATGCAATCCCCCCTGACCCGCTCTGAAAATTAAAACGAGCGTTCGTTTGCGAGTCGTGGCCGGGAGAATACCCCCTCCCCATGCCGATGGGTAGTGCCCCCACCACACTCTGGTCTGGTGCGTTGCGCACGAGCCACACCAAAGGTCCGGGCGGGCACAAAAAAGCCCGGCGGGATCC
>JAPTUI010000576.1 GCA_028067895.1 Pseudomonadota bacterium
TCGCCCGCACCCCGTCGAGGATGCCGGCGGCAGCCAACAGCAGCGATCCGGTGCACACGGACGTCGTCCACTGCGAGCCGCTGTGCGCCCTTCTGATCCAGCCGAGAAGATGATCGTCCTCGAGCAGCGTCCGGGTGCCGCGCCCGCCTGGCACGACCAGCACGTCGACCTCGGCAAGATCATCCAGCGCCACCTCCGCTGCAAGCCCGATCATGCCGCTGTCGGCTCCGATCACACCGGGCTCGCGAGCCGCGAAGATCACCTCCGCGCCGGGCAGCCGTGAGAGGACCTCATAGGGGCCGACCGCGTCCAGCGCGGTGAAGCCGTCGAGGGTTTCCAGCGTGGTGTCGGCACCGGCGTCCAGCAGCAGTTTGACGATTTCCGTCTTGCCGGCCGAGGCGGCGTAGATCCACGCCGGTCGGCCGGGCACGGCGGGGGCGAATCCGAAGCGCTGCGTGAGGGGCGGGGCGGGTCGCTCGCCCCGCACTCGCGCGCGCAGCCACAGCAGGGCCGCGTGCAGCCCCGCAGCGAGCGTCACGGCGATCCGGTACAGCGACCGCACTACGGGGTCCGCGGCGGCGGTGCGGAGGGGGACTGGTAGCCGCCGAGCAGCGCATGCCAGTCCGCCTCCGTGAAACGCTCCGCCGGCAGTGCGTAGGTGACTTTCTCCAGTGAGCGGCGCAACCGCACCAGGTTGCCGTCGCGCCAGAAGCCATCGGGGCGCAGTCGGCAGCGGTCGAAGTCCACGAGGTAGACCGTCTCGGCGCCGAGCAGAATATTGTGCGCGTTGAGATCGGCGTGATCGACGCCGAGGTCATGAAAGCGGCGGATGCAGCGCCCGATCCCGATCCAGGTGAGCAGCGGCACGGCCGCCGCCTGCAGTGCGGCGGTGAGCGACTGAGTGGCCGGCAGCCGCTCGGTGATGAGGTCGCCGCGGTAATACGCGCCCTCGCGCAGGTAGCGCGCGGCGATCGGCATCGGAACGGGCAGCCCGGCGCGATGCAGTCGATGGGTGAGCAGCCACTCGGCAAATGGCCGCGTATCGAGCTCCCCGCGCCACCGGTAGCGATCGCCGTAGTGGCGCGCGAGCAGCCCGCCGCGCCGGTAATGGCGCAACACCAGCTCGCGTCCCTCGACCTGCACGAAATGGGCGGTGCCGCGTCCGCGCGCGGTGCCGGTGAGCCGTCCCTGCGCGGCCCAGTACTGCGGATCGAACCACTCTGGTTGCCAATTGCGGGCCAGCGCTGCGTTGTATAGCATGGCGCCGCCCGCGATGGGCACGTGCTTCACCAAAGGCCCGAGCGGCCCGTTCGCGCTCACCGGATCGCGCTCCTCACTCCGACTCCCCCCGTGATGTTGCCCGCAGACCGACCGCCGCGCTCCGTGTGCATCCTCAGGCTTTCTGCGCTCGGCGACACGTGCCATGTCGTGCCGGTGATACGCACGCTGCAGCGCAGCTGGCCCGAGACGCAGTTGACGTGGATCATCGGTAAGGCGGAGGCGCGGCTGCTCGGGCTGATCGAGGGGGTGGAGTTTATCACCGTCGAGAAGCGCGCCGGGCTCGCCGCGGCGCGCGAGCTGCGCGCACGCCTCGCTGGGCGCCGCTTCGACGTGCTGATGCACATGCAGCTGTCGCTGCGTGCGAGCCTGCTGTCGCGATTGGTCAGCGCCAGGGTACGGCTCGGTTTCGACCGTGCCCGGGCGCGCGAGCTGCAATGGCTGTTCACCAGTGCGCAGATCGCGGCGCGCGCCCGCGAGCACGTGCTCGACAGCTTCTTCGGCTTTCCGGCCGCCCTCGGCCTCACCGAGCGGGTGCTGCGCTGGGACCTGCCCCTGCCGGCCGAGGCGCTCGAGTACGCCGAGCGCCTCATCCCCGATGAACGCCCGACGCTCGTGATCAGTCCTTGCTCGAGTCATGCGCTGCGCAACTGGCGGCCGGAGCGCTACGCGGCGCTCGCCGAACACGCCGTGCGCCGTCATGGCATGCGAGTGATCCTCGCCGGAGGGCCGTCGGCCATCGAGCGTCGGATGGGCGAGCAGATCGAGTGCGCCGCGCGGCTTCAGCTGTGCAACCAGATCGGACGCGACACGCTGCCGCAGCTGCTCGCGCTGCTGGCGCGCGCCACCGCGCTGGTGAGCCCGGATTCAGGGCCGGCGCACATGGCCACCATGGTCGGCACGCCGGTGATCGGGCTGTACGCGGCCACCAACCCCGAGCGCAGCGGACCGTACCTGTCGCGCCGCTGGTGCGTCGATGCCTACCCCGAGGCGGCGCGGCGCTTGCGCGGCTGCGAGCCGCAGGCGCTGCCCTGGACCACCAAGATCGAGGTGCCAGGCGTGATGGACCTGATCGAGGTGCAGCAGGTGACCGCAAAGCTTGACGAATTGCTAGCATGACGGCCATGAAGGACATTCTGGTGCCGATCTCCCCGGGCGAGCTGCTCGACAAGATCACCATCCTCAGGATCAAAGCCGAGCGGATGCGCGATGCGGCCAAGCTCGCCAACGTGCGCCTGGAGCTAGAGCTGCTCGAGCAGACCTGGCGCGAGGCCTGCGGCGCGGCGGACGTCGCGAGCGAGGAGCGCGCGCTGCAGGCGGTCAATGAGCGGCTGTGGGACATCGAGGACCGCATCCGCGCCAAGGAGGCCGCGCGCGCCTTTGATGCGCAATTCATCGAGCTCGCCCGTTCGGTGTACATCGAGAACGACGAGCGCGCCGCGGTGAAGAAGCGCATCAACCTGGCGCTCGGTTCGCGACTTCTCGAGGAGAAGTCCTACCAGGCGTACCGTTGAGACGCCCGCGCGCAGCGCTGCGGGCTCGAGGCAGGCACGGAAATCTATGAACACGCGTTACTCACTGCGCAAGCGAATCCTGGTCACCGGCGGTGCCGGGTTCATCGGCGCGCATCTGTGCCGGCGGCTGGTCGAGGAAGGCAACGACGTGCTGTGCGTCGACAATTTCTATACCGGCACGCGCGAGAACGTCGCGGACCTGCTCGCCAGCTCGAATTTCGAGCTGCTGCGCCACGACGTCACCTTCCCGCTGTTCGTCGAGGTCGATGAGATCTACAACCTCGCCTGTCCGGCCTCGCCCGTGCACTACCAGAACAACCCCGTGCAGACCACCAAGACCTCGGTGCACGGCGCGATCAACATGCTCGGGCTCGCCAAGCGCGTGCGGGCGAAGATTCTGCAGGCCTCCACCAGCGAGGTGTATGGCGATCCGACCACGCATCCGCAGACCGAAGAGTATTGGGGTAACGTCAACCCGATAGGTCCGCGCGCCTGCTACGACGAGGGCAAGCGCTGCGCCGAGACGCTGTTCTTCGATTATTACCGGCAGCATCGGCTGCGCATCAAGGTGGCCCGGATCTTCAACACCTACGGCCCGTACATGCATCCGAACGACGGTCGCGTGGTGTCGAATTTCGTGATGCAGGCGCTGCGCGGGGAGCCCATCACACTGTACGGGGACGGTAGCCAGACGCGCTCGTTCTGCTACGTCTCGGATCTGGTCGAAGGCCTGGTGCGCCTGATGAACTCCGCCGATGAGCTCACCGGACCGATCAATCTCGGCAATCCCAACGAGATGACGGTGCGCGAGATGGCCGAGGTCGTCGTGCGTCAGTGTGGCTCGCGCTCGCGCATCACCTTCGCGCCGCTGCCGGCCGACGATCCGAAGCAGCGCCAGCCGGACATCACCAAGGCGCAGCAACTGCTCGGCTGGCGGCCGACGGTCGCGCTCGCCGACGGGCTGGCCCCGACCATCGAGTATTTCCGCCGCTTCCTGCCGAGTGGCGCGTGAGTGCGCGTCACCGCCGGCCCGGGGCGTGCGCGCCGGGGCGAACATGAGCGCCGTGTCCGGTGCGCCGCGTCTGTTGTTCGTGCCGGTTTCCGGCCCGACCGGGATGGGGGAGTACTTCCAGTCGCTCGCCATCGCCCAGGCCGCGCAGCGCCGCTGGCCGCACGCCGCGATCCACTTCCTCGTCAACCGGAACGCGCCGTATGCATCGAGCACCCCGTTCGAGGCGACGCTGCTGCCGTCCTCGCCGACGTTTCATACGCCGGAGGTCGTTGCGGTCATCGACACATTCCGGCCGGACGTGGTGGTGTTTGCCAACGCCGGACGCACCGCGCAATTTCGCGCCGCGCGCGATGCGGGCGCGGCGGTGGTGTTCATCAGCTATCGCCGGCGCAAGCGGCTGAAGGCGGCGCGTCTGCGCTGGATGCGCCTGATCGACGAGCACTGGATCGCCTTTCCTCGCTTCATCTCCGGCGGCCCGGTCCCCTTCGAGCGCTTCAATCGCTGGCTATGCGGCAAGCCTGCCCCGCGCTACCTCGACATCGTGCTGCCGCCCACCGAGGGCGCGCACGAGGCGCCGCAAGCAGACGCCGCGGCGGCCTCGGGTCCCGTGCTGGTCGTGCCAGGCGGGGGCGCAGCGCCGCCCAATGCCCCGGATGCGCCGTCGCGGTTCCGCGCCGCCGCCGTGCGGCTCGCCGAGTCGGGGGTGCCGACCGTGTACGTCGGACCGGGCGAGGGGCCGCAGCCGCAGGGGCTACGGACACACCCGTTTCTGCCGCAGCACGAGTTGTTCGCGCTGATGCGCGGGGCGCGTCTCGTGGTCACCAACGGCGGTCAGACGCTGCTGCAAGCGGTAGCCTGCGGCGTGCCATGCGTCGCGGCGCCCATCAATCGGGACCAGCCGATCCGGGTGCGCCGCTGCGCCCAGGCGGGTGTCGCGGTGCCGGCGCGGCTCGATGCCGCCGATATCGCGGCGGTCGCGCGTGGTGTGATTGGGGATGAGTCGCGGCGTCAGGCGATGATCGGGCACATCGCGGCGCTGGCGCTCGCCGACGGCGCCCAGGTTGCGGTGGATGCGCTGGCGGGGCTGCTCACCCGGCATCCCATCGCGTCCTGAGCGGGCGGCCGCGGCCTATTTTTCCGGCGGCGCCGGCGGCGGGGTCATTCCCTCGGGGGTCATGGCGCCGCTCGGGCCGACACTCACCGTCTTGGTGAGCCACCCGTTGATGGTGGCCACTTCCGATGGGGTGAGCGTGCCGGCTGCGTACTGCAGCTGGATGATGCTGTTGATGTAGTTGTAACGGCTGGTGGCGTAGTTGGTCTGTGCGGACACCAGAGAACTCAACGCATTGAGCACGTCGACCTCGGTCTGGGTGCCGACTTTGTAGCCGGCCTGAGTCGCCTGGAAAGCGGTCTCGCTCGAGGTCATCGCCTGGCGCAGCGCGCGCACATTGGCGATGCCGGTGATCACGCCGAGGTAGGCGTCGCGAGCCTGCTGGATGGTCGAGCGGGAGGCCTGCTCGACGGCATCCTGGGCGGCCATGGCCTGGTACTGGGTCTGGTGGATATGCGCCTCGTCGCCGCCGCCACTGAATA
>JAPTUI010000195.1 GCA_028067895.1 Pseudomonadota bacterium
CATGAGTTGCGCACATGGAGAGGCAATTCCCAAAATTACCGATATTTGTTGCGGTCTCCCTCTGCGCCAGATTTGCGATGAACGCGTGGAAGGGGCCGGCACTGATTGTTGCCCCGCTCGGCGAGTGAGGTATACGCGCCGTGGTTCCGATCGCGCGCCGTCAGTCAGATCGCCAGTTTCAGACCTGCAGACCCCGGACATGCGAGAGTTCCCGCTCCTTGGGGTGACCACCGTGAGATCGAGCGCGTGTGTGCGGTGATCAACAGATCATTCGAATGCGCTCGGAGTCAGGAACCCTAGCGGCCTCGATCTTCAGAACCCGTGCCGCCACCGCTCCTGCAGGTGCCGAACGCCTTGAAGCTGCGACCGTTACAACCCGCTGTCGCGTACGGCTGCGGCGCTCGTCGTGCTCAGCCCACCCAAGGAGCCCCCCGCGGCAAGCTCAACTGATCGACTAGCGGAAGGCGCTGCGCCTGCGCGGCATGGCGAGTGCGCGGGAGGAGGGCCTATCGACACGTAACCGAGTGGAGCAATAAACCCTCACGGCGCGGACACGGCGGAATCCCCGGTCCTGCACGTCGCGCCGATCGACATCACCCCGCGGGACACGGATCGGATGCGGCCGCGGTGGCCGTGCCCGGGAGGTTGGCCTGCGTGGGATCGCCAGGGTGGTGATGCCATGCGCAACCCGCAGCTGCGGCAGCCCCGGCATTCTCCGGCAGCAGCCGCCGGATCGAGCCCCGGGACCCGCAGAGATCGCGCAGGGCGGCTGCCCGCTCCCTCGAGATGCCCTCGCTGTCGCCCGCCGCCGGCTCCGAA
Organism: Pseudomonadota bacterium; assembly: GCA_028067895.1. Classification (GTDB taxonomy): domain Bacteria; phylum Pseudomonadota; class Gammaproteobacteria; order Steroidobacterales; family Steroidobacteraceae; genus 13-2-20CM-66-19. The sequence goes on from JAPTUI010000195.1 coordinate 820, forward strand.
GGCCGCAGGCTGAGCGGCCCCGTGACCGCCGGACGATGGCGCGCGGACGGCCCTCGGACTGTCAGGTCTCGAGTGTAAGCGCTGCCGCCCTGCGGCGACGGCCCAGCACCAAACCCAGTCCGAGCAAGCCAGTGCCGAACAGCGCAAGCGAGCCGGGTTCCGGAACGGTGCTCGAAACAACAGGCGGAAGCGCGGTGACCGAGACATCGGTCAGCAGCGATATGGGCCGGAGGCCGAACGGCGTTCCCATGGCAAGGAAGGTCAGCGGCTCAGAGGTGCTGGACGCCACGAAGTCGCGGGACGCAGTCTGCCAACCGGTGAATCCACCGGACAAATTCTTCAGTGCAGTCAAGTCCTGGGTCTGCGAGCCCAGGGAAACCGCGAGGGAGTCAGTCGTCGGACCAGATTGGCTCTGCACCTGGGATCCCGCCCAGAGGAAGCTGACTTGATAGGTGCTGCCAATGGACAGTCCGTTCAGCACCTGGCTGATGCTGGCCTGGAGTCCCGGTGTCTGTTCGCCATCAAGACCGACGAATGTGCCCGGACCCGCCGGGGGTGCGGTGACCTGCCACAGCTTCTCTTTGTTTGTGTAGCTGAACAGGCCTAATGCATTTTCCGTCACCGCGGCCGTCGCATTGGGATACCAGATGGCATATCCGTTGTTACCGAGCCAGCCGAAGATGAACTGCTGAGGCAGGACGGAGGCCCGAGTACCGAATTGGGTGCTGCTGACAATGCCGCCTTCAACGGCGGAGAAATCACCGTTGGTGACCAGATTCGTGATGGGGGTCGCGAAGGCGGAGCCCGTCGCGCCACCGATCACCAGGCTCGTCGTCAATAGCGCCGTGCATAACCGCATGACAATTTCCTTCTTCTTGGTGTCGAAAGCAATCTCAAAGGCCGGCGAGTCGCTGCGAGAGCGAGCGCACCACCTTGGGATCCCGTAACCCAGTCAGCGACCCGTAGGGTTCGCGAGACGGTTCGCACACTACATACGTGGGACCGGGCCCGAAGGTTACAGATCCCGGTGACACCGGGGGGCGCTGCAGCGCGAGGGCCGGTGATTCGAGCGCCCGGAGGCGATCGGGCGCGGTTTTCTCGCCGAGTGCACCCGGCTTTCGCCCTCGAGTTCGGCAAGGTCAGTGCAGGGGCGATTTAGTCCAGCAGTCCGCATCATTTCCCGATTTCAATTTTACGCCAGATTGTTTAAGAACGCAACCGCCAGCTGGGACGGTGCTGAAATCGGCAAACTCATCGGGCGTCGGTAACCGCACGGCCTTGTTGCGCGCGTTGCTGAGGATGTGGATCAGCGGATTGACCGAATTTGCCTTGCACGACTCAACAGGTGAATAGTAGATCGCCGCTGCGTGCCCGGCGCGTTCGGCTTCACTCACGGTGGCGGCTCAATTGCATAGGCCAAAGCACATGCCTGACAGTGTGTCAGTTCAATTCAGCCGGACACCGTGACGAACATTGTGGAGAGGAATCGCCAAATACCTGGTCCATGGTGTGAGCATGGCGGAATCCCGTGTGCCGATCACTCGAAGTCAGGCCACGATCCATGGTGTGTCGTCTGGCAAAAATTTTGATGAGTTCTCTACCGGCCGCGAGGTGTCGTTTGGTGAAGTGTCTAATGACTCATTCGCCTGGTGATTTCTTTACGTAATGCCGATCATCGGTTCGATATCCCTCACGCAGGCGGGGATGACTGTTCGGCATAAAATGCGCTCCAACGATGGGCTGACTTCGGGGATCCCGGAGGGGCAATTCGGATCATGCGGTAGAATCCGTGCATCATTGACGCTGCGGACGGGGCGCGAGAGTGCCGCTGAAATTCTCACGAGCTGTTGAAGTGTGCCGCGCGTCCCTGCTGGCGACGGGTCGTATACCGCTGCCCGAGCGTGAGGCGCTGGTACTCGCGCTCTATGCGAACACCGATTCGATCGCAGCGCGACGTCTGGGACAGATTCGGCATGTGGCGCTGGATACTCTGGCCGTTCGGAAAGTACTGCCGTTGTGGCATGAAGTGTTTCCAGATGACGATGGGCCGGAGGAGTTGCTGCGTCTGTCGCGCGCCTACTTGGCGGGGGACGGTGAAGCTGCGTCTTTGCGACGAAAGCGAGACGATAACTGGGTGGACTGGGTGGAAAACAGAGCCTATGAGGATGGGCAGTGGGCCGCCATGTTCGTCGCAGCGGCGAGCGCCGCCGTGGTCACCACTGCGCTCATCGACGATCTGCCGGATCCAGCAGATACGCGTGATGACATGGAATACGATGCAGACAGTCTGACTGCAGCGGCGCAGGCGTCATACGCAGCCGCCGGGGGCATGCCGCACCAGAAGAACCTCAAGCCAGGAGAGCCGGCGGCATTCTGGGAATGGTGGCTCACTGAGGCGCTCCCCAGAGTCGCTGTTCTCGATGAGTCGTGGTGTCGCGGTTGAAAAGCGGCCCTGCCGCGCGGCATCCTCAGCCCGCGTCCTCTCCTCTCAGGCCGGGAAACGTCAGGCGGGTCAGCCTGCCTCTCGAACCCGAGTCGGGTCTGCCGTGATGGGGTGAGAATGGGGTAGCCGAGAGCGTGCGAGCGTGTGCGGTCCGCCTCAGCGGCCGCGATTCGGTCAAAAGGACGGAGACTGGGCCACGGCCAACGAGACGGAAGAGACGCCACCATGGCGCGTGACGTGAGAGCGGCACTGGAGCAATACGATGCGTACGATAGGTTTAATCGGTGGAATGAGCTGGGAGTCGACGGTCACCTATTACCGGGTGATCAACGAGGAGGTGCAGCGCAGGCTCGGTGGGCAGCACAATGCCAAGTCGCTCCTCTATACCGTAGATTTCGAGGAGATTTCGGCCTGCCAGACGGAAGACCGCTGGGAGGATGCGGCGCAGTTGCTCGGCGGAGCGGCGCGGAAGCTGGTGCAGGGTGGGGCCCAGGTGCTGCTGTTGTGCACCAATACGATGCACAAGGTCGCTGCGGAGATCGAACGGGCGGCCGCGGGGGCGCAGTTCATTCACATCGTCGATCCGACGGCGGCACAGGTTCGTCGGCTCGGGCTCTCGACGGTCGCGCTGCTCGGCACCCGCTTCACGATGGAGCAGGCGTTTTATCGCGGCCGGCTGGAGGAGCGGGGCGTGCGGACCGTGATTCCGCAGGAAGCCGAACGCAAGGCCGTGCACCGCATCATTTACGAAGAGCTGTGCCGCGGCCGCATCGCCGAGCCGTCCCGCCAGGTGCTGCGGGCCATCGTCGAGTCCCTGCAGCGCGAGGGGGCACAGGGTGTCGTGCTCGGCTGTACGGAACTCGGGCTGTTGCTCGGCGAGGGCGATGTGCCCATTCCCGTGTTCGATACGGCGAAGCTGCATGCACTGGCGGCCGTGGATGCGGCGCTCGGCGAGACCCCGTGATGCGCGCGCAGTTTGCGATCCTCGGGCCCGGGGCCCTGGGATCGATCCTGGCTGCACATTTGGCGAGGGCCGGGCATACCGTGATCGTGCTGGCGCGTGGCGAGCGCGCCCGGCACATCGAGCGCGAGGGGCTGCGCATCACCGGACTCAGCGAACTCACCGTTCCGGTCACGGTGCTCACCGATCCGGCGCGACTCGAGGCGGCCGAGTGCCTGATCGTGGCGACCAAGACCCCTGGCACGCAAGCGGCCCTGGAGTCGCTGCGCCATGTGCGCGTAGGTCATGCGTTCTCGGTGCAGAACGGCATACTGAAGAACGAGCTGCTCTCGGCGGTCTTCGGTGCCGCGCGAATCTTCGGCGCGCTCGCCAACACCAGCGGGGAGCTGCTTCAGAGCGGTGAGGTGCTCTTCACGCGCAACGTCAATCTGCTGCTCGGGGAGCTCGGCGGGCAGGAGAGCGAGCGGGCTCGAGCGCTCGCGGCGACCATTGACGCCGCGGGGGTTCGCGCGAGCGCCGTGCCGCGGATCTTGAGCTGGGAGTGGAGCAAATTCGTCGCCTGGCTGCCGCTGATGAGCCTTGCGGTCACCACCCGCGCGCCGACCTGGCAGTACCTGAGTGACCCGGGCAGCGCCGGGGTGCTCGTGCGCATGGCCCGCGAGGCGGTACGACTGGCGCGCGCATGCCACGTCGAGCTGCTCCCCGAGGGCGCAATCCTGCCGCTGCAGGCGATCCTCGCCGGGACGGAGGGCGAGGCGGTCGAGTCGGTTCGGGCCGCGGGCGCCCAGTTTGCCGCTGAGGCGCCCGGGCACCGCATGTCGGCGCTGCAGGATCTGGAGGCGGGCCGGGCGCTCGAGGTCGAGGAGACCTTCGGCGACGCGGTCTCCAAGGCGCACCGGGCAGGCCTCGAGGTGCCGCTGCTCGAGGCGCTTTATCACCTCGTGGCCGCGATCGACCGGACGCGTTCCGCCCGGCGGTGAGCCGCGGGGCCGCGGGACGGACTCGAGGGGATCAGCGCAGGCGCAGCTGCAAGCGCACGCGCCCGTGCCACGGCGCTCCCGACTGCTTCGTCGTGAGAAATACCCGCTTCGCACTGAGCGTGCCGTGGGCAAGGAGCGCGTTTTGCACGACCTGGGCCCGCGCCAGTCCCAGGGCCGCCAGCGCTCCGG
>JAPTUI010000478.1 GCA_028067895.1 Pseudomonadota bacterium
TTTCGTTGCGGTCGCAACTATTATACTCTGGCCGCCTCTTCATGGACAGACGTATATAATCGCGCCCCACCATGCATGCCACATCCTCCGCCGGCGACAGCCGGCACCTGCGCAGCATCCCCCCCGCGCGTCTCGCGCTCATCGACCGAATCGCCCGCATCCGCCTGCCTCGCGGCCCGCACGCCGCGGCGGTGAGCGTGTCGGCCGACTTCCTGCGAACCTACTACCGAGGAGTAGGCGAGGAAGATCTGGCGGCGCGCACGCCCCAGGCGCTGGCGCACGCGGCGCACTGTCACCTCGAACTCGGCCGGCGCCGCGCGCCCGGGGAGTCCCTGGTGCGGGTCTTCAATCCCGATCCCGAGCGCGACGGCTTCGAGTCGCCGCACACCGTGGTGCAGATCGTCACCGACGACCGGCCCTTCCTGATCGATTCGCTCGGGCTCGCCTTCAACCGGGCTGGCCTCGCCGTGCACGTGATCGTGCACCCGGTCCTCGAGGTCCGCCGCGACGGACGCGGACGGATCAGTGGATTCGGCGGCGACGGGGCGCGCGCGACACGCACCGAATCCTGGGAAATGTACGAAATCGACCGCCGCACGGATGCCGATACGCTCGAGCGGCTGCGCCAGGAAATCGAGCGCACGCTGCAGGAAGTGCGCGCGGCGGTCGAGGACTGGGAGCCGATGCGCGAGCGGGCGCACGCGATCGTCACTGAACTGAAAAACAGTCCGCCATCGCTGCCGAGCGAGGAAATCACCGAAGCGTGCCAGCTGCTGCAGTGGATGGAGGAGCGGCACTTCGTATTCCTCGGCTACCGCCAGTACCGACTCGAGCGCGGCGCGCGTCAGGACTCGCTGCAGGCGCTGGCCCGCACCGGACTCGGCATCCTGCGCACGCAAGGTGGCACCGAGCGGCCCTCGGTCACGGCCCTCAAGGGCGAAATCCGCGAACGGGCTCGCGAGCGCGAGCTGCTCGTGCTGACCAAGGCAAATTCCGTCTCGCGGATCCACCGCGCCGAATATCTCGATTACGTCGGCATCAAGACGTTCAACACCCGCGGCGAGGTGACCGGCGAGCATCGCTTCCTCGGGCTGTGGACCTCCACCGCTTACCACCGCAGTCCGCGCGACATCCCGGTGCTGCGCCTGAAGGTGGCGCGCGTCATCCAGTACTTCGGTCTCGACCCGCAGAGCCACGACGGCAAATCGGTGCTGAACGTGCTCGAGACCTATCCGCGCGATGAGCTGTTCCAGGCGAACACGCGCGATCTGGTGCGCATCTGCCGCGGCGTGGTCAATCTCTATGAACGGCGCACAGTGCGCCTGCTCACGCGGCGCGATCCGTATCACCGCTTCTTTTCGTGCCTGGTGTACGTCCCGCGCGACCGCTACAACACCGATGTGCGCCAGCACATAGAACGCATCGTGCTCGAGGGGTTCGGCGGCCACTCCGTCGAGAGCCAAGTGCAGATCTCCAGCTCGAGCCACGCACGCGTGCACGTCGTCGTGCGCACCACCCCCGGGGAGCATCTGAAGATCGACGTCGCGGCGATCGAGCGGCAGATCTCTGATGCGACGCTCACCTGGAGCGATCACCTGCACGAGGTGCTGGTCGCACGCCGGGGTGAAGCCGACGGCCTCGCGCTCGCCGAGCGCTACCGCCACGTCTTTCCCATGGCCTACGAGGAGGATGTGCCGGCGGCCGATGCGCTTGCGGACATCGCCGAACTTGAGCCGCTGCGCACCGCGCCGCAGGGCCGGCGCATCAGCCTGCACCGCGCGGCGCAGCAGGGCGCGAGCGCCCTGCACCTGAAGATCGTCAAGCTCGGCGAGCCGGTCTCAATCTCCGACTTGCTGCCGATGCTCGAGAACTACGGCCTGCGCGTCATCGCCGAGCGGCCCTATGAGCTCGCCTGGCCCGAGGGCGGCGTCGCCTGGATCCAGGACTTCGAACTGGAAAGCCGCGACGGCATCGCGATCGACCTGGCGCGCACCGCCGAGCGCTTCAAGGAGGCGCTCGCGGCCGGCTGGGAGGGTACGGCCGAGAACGACGGCTTCAACCGGCTGCTGTTCTGCGCCGATCTCTCGGCGCGACAGATTCTGGTTCTGCGTGCCTACTGCCGCTACCTGCTGCAGACCGGCGTGCCGTTCAGTCAGGCCTACATGGAGCGCACGCTCGCGGCGAATCCCGCCATCGCCGCCGCGATCGTGCAGCTGTTCGAAGCCCGCTTCGACCCGTCCAAGCCGCAGCGCGGCAAGGCCGCCGAGCGCGCCGCAGAGCGGATCGTGACGCGCATCCGCAGCGGCCTCGACGGGGTGAGCAGCCTCGATGAGGACCGTATCCTGCGCGCCTACCTGACGCTGGTGCAGGCGACGCTGCGGACGAATTTCTACCGGCGTGACCGCAGCGGCGCGCCCCTTGCGTACCTGTCGTTCAAGTTCAACCCCGCGGCGATCCCGGATCTGCCGCTGCCGCGGCCGAAGTACGAAATCTTCGTCTACAGCCCGCGCGTCGAGGGGGTGCATCTGCGCATGGGCGACGTGGCGCGCGGAGGCATCCGCTGGTCGGACCGGCGCGAAGACTTCCGCACCGAGGTTCTGGGCCTGATGAAGGCGCAGAACGTCAAGAACACGCTGATCGTGCCGGTCGGGGCCAAGGGCGGGTTCGTGCCGAAGAACCTGCCGCAGGGCGGCCGCGAGGAAGTGCAGGCCGAGGTGATCGCCTGCTACCGCACCTTCATTCAGGGACTGCTCGATCTCACCGACAACATCGTGGCGGGCAAGATCGTGCCGCCGCCCGATGTGGTGCGGCGCGACGGCGATGACCCGTACCTGGTGGTCGCCGCGGACAAGGGCACCGCGACGTTCTCCGACACCGCCAACGGCATTGCCGCGCAGTACGGGTTCTGGCTGGGCGATGCGTTCGCCTCCGGCGGCTCGGCCGGCTACGACCACAAGGGTCTCGGCATCACCGCCCGGGGCGCCTGGGAGTGCGTCAAGCGCCACTTCCGCGAGATCGGGGTCGACATCCAGAAAGAGGAATTCACGGTCGCCGGCATCGGCGACATGTCCGGCGACGTGTTCGGCAACGGCATGCTGCTCTCGAAGCACACGCTGCTGCTGGCGGCGTTCGACCACCGGCATATCTTCCTCGACCCGAAGCCCGACGCGGCCACGAGCTTCGCGGAGCGGCAGCGGATGTTCGCGCTGCCGCGCTCGAGCTGGGATGACTACGACCGCAAGAGCATCTCCGCCGGCGGCGGCGTCTTTGCGCGCAGCGCGAAGTCGATCTCGCTCTCGGCGCAGGCGCGCACGATGCTCGGGCTGGAGGGCGCCACGGCGACCCCGGTCGAAGTGATTCGTGCCATCCTGAAGATGCCCGTGGACCTGCTCTGGAACGGCGGCATCGGCACCTACGTCAAGTCGAGCCGGGAATCGAACGCCGAGGTCGGTGATCGCGCCAATGACGCACTGCGCATCAACGGCTGCGAACTGCGCGCCAAGGTCATTGGCGAGGGCGGCAACCTCGGCTGCACGCAGCGCGGACGCATCGAATACGCGCGCGGCGGCGGCCGGATCAACACCGACTTCATCGACAATTCCGCGGGGGTGAACACCTCGGACGTCGAGGTGAACCTGAAGATCCTGCTGAGCCCGCTGGTGCACGCCGGCAAGCTCTCCCTCGCCGAGCGCAACCGGCTGCTGGTGCGCATGTCGAGCGAGGTGTGCGCCCTGGTGCTGCGCAACAACTATCTGCAGAGTGAGGCGATCAGCACACTCGAGCTTCAGGCCAAGGCTCGCCTCAGCGAGTATCAGCACCTGATTCGGCTGCTCGAGCGCTCCGGCGGCCTGAACCGTGCACTCGAGTTCCTGCCGAACGACGAGGAGATTGGCGAACGGCGCAAGAGCGGCGCCGGGCTCACCCGCCCGGAGCTGTCGATTCTGCTCTCGTACAGCAAGATCTGGCTCAACAACCATCTGCTCGACTCGGACGTTCCGGAAGACCCCTATCTCGCCGCAGAGCTCGAACGGTACTTCCCCACCGCGGTGCGCAAGCGCTTTGCGCCGGCCATCGAGCGGCACCGGCTGCGTCGCGAGATCATCGCCACGGCCACCACGAACAGCCTCATCAATCGCATGGGACCGACGTTCGTGCTGCGTGCCCAGGAAGACACCGGCGCCGAACCGGCGCAGATCGCGCGCGCGTTCACCGCGGCTCGCGAAATCTTCCAGATGCGCGACCTGTGGGAGGACATCGAGGCGCTGGACAACCGCGTGGCGGCCAAGATCCAGTACGCGGCGATGTTCGAGACCAGCCGGCTGCTGCGCCATGTGACCTATTGGTTGCTCGCGCGCCGACCGGGACTGAAGGTCGACGCCGCGGTCAGCGAGTTCCGCGCCGGCGTACACGACATTGGCGCCCGACTGCAGTCCCTGCTGTGCGGCACCTGGCGGGAGCATTTCGACAGCGCCCACCAGCAACTCACCGAGTCGGGACTGCCGACGAACGTTGCCGCCCGCGTGGCGAGCCTCGAGGCTCACAATGCCTCGCTCGACATCGTGGAAATCGCCGCTGCACACCGCACGCCCGTCGCGGAGACGGCACGCGTGTACTTCGAAGTGGGCGCACGCACCGGCCTCGATTGGCTGCGCGGGCAGATCAACCAGCTCTCGGTCGACGGACCCTGGCAGGCCACTGCGCGCACCGGGGTGCGCGATGCGGCCATGCGCATCCACCGGGCGCTCGCCGAGCGCGTGCTCGACGGGGCGCGTCGCGGGACTGCCGCAGAGCGGGTCAGCGCCTGGCAGGCCGCCGAGGCGCGCAAGCTCGCGCACTGGCAGCGCACGCTCACGGAGATGCGCGCAGCCGGCGCGGCCGACTTCGCCACGCTCACCGTGGGCGTCGAATCGCTGCGCAAGCTCGCCGAGTAGCGGCGCTCCGCTATACTCGCAGGCCCGCACCGAGGCTCATGCCGCAGCCGTCCCGAGGCTGCGGCATGAGACGCGCGCCCACGCACGAGAGGTACCCGCATGCCTGGAAAGCTGATCCTCGTCCGCCACGGACAGAGCCTGTGGAATCTGGACAATCTCTTTACCGGCTGGACGGACATCGATCTGGCACCGGCGGGACGCGCGGAGGCCGAACAGGCCGGCCGCCAGCTGCTCGAGGAGAAGATCACGGTGGACGTGGCCTTCACTTCGGTGCTCAAGCGTGCCATCCGCACGCTGTGGATCATGCTCGATGAGATGGACCGGATGTGGATCCCGGTCGAGCGCTCCTGGCGACTCAATGAGCGCCACTACGGCGCGCTGCAGGGCCTGGACAAGGCCCAGACGGTCGAGCGCCACGGTTAGGCACAGGTG
>JAPTUI010000239.1 GCA_028067895.1 Pseudomonadota bacterium
GATCGGGAACGACATTGCCGTTCTCCCCGCCCGGGGTGATCTCGCGAAAATTCTCGAGCGTGATGCCGTTGCCGTCGATCGTTCGGCTCGGCAGCGCGAGCGCGCCGGAGTCCTGTTGTGATCCATACACCCAGAACGGGAAGCGATTATCGACGCTGATGTGGTAGATCTGCGCGGTGGGCTGGTTGTACCAACTGCTCCACGTCGCACCGCCGTTCAACGTGACCTGCGTTCCCTGGTCGCTGCCGAGGATCATCCGGTGCGGATCGGTCGGATCGATCCACAGCTGGTGGAAGTCATCGCCGGTCGGATCACCCTTGAGCACGATGAAGTGCGCCCCGCCGTCATCGGAGCGCAGCACGATCGTATTCATCACGTACACGCGCTGCGCGTTGCTCGGATCGACCGTCAACGCGCAAAAATACCAGCAGCGCGTGAAGATGCGCCGATCGCGCGACACATGCTGCCAGTGCACCCCGCCGTCCTCGGACCGGTACAGGCCCCCGGTTTTCCAGTTGCCGTCGACCAGCGCGTAGAGCAGGTTCGGCTGGGTCGGGGCCACCGCCAGTCCGATACGGCCCGGGTGGGCCGGAAAGCCGTTGCCGGTGATGTGCGTCCAGTGGCTGCCCCCGTCGTGCGAGACGTACAGTCCGCTGCCCGGCCCGTTCGACGGCGGATACACGCTCCACGGCGGTCGGCGCGTCTGCCACAGCGCGGCGTACAGAGTCTGCGGATCACCGGGCTTGAACACCACGTCATCAGCGCCGGTGTTGGCATTGAGATAGAGCACCTTCTGCCAGTGCTGCCCGCCGTCGAGTGAGCGGAACACGCCGCGCTCGGGATTCGCGCCGTACGGATGGCCGAGCGCGGCGGCGAACACGATGTCGGGGTTCGTGGGGTCGACGATGACGCGGGCGATCTGGCGCGTCTGGGTCAGTCCGATGTGCTCCCAGTGCTTCCCGCCGTCGGTGGATTTGTACATGCCATCGCCCTGGGCGATGTCCGAGCGCATGTCCGCCTCGCCGGTTCCGACGTAGAGCACCTTGCTGTCGGAGGGCGCGACGGCGAGCGCGCCGATGGAACCGACCGGCTCGTGATCGAAGATCGGCTGCCAGGTGCGCCCGGCATCCTCGCTCTTCCACACCCCGCCGTCGACGGAGCCGAAATAGAACACTCTGCCGTTGCCGGGAATGCCCGTCACCGCCAGCACGCGGCCGGCGCGGAACGGCCCGATCAGCCGCCAGTGCAAGGCCTGATAATCGGCGCGGGGCACCGCTGCCGCGGCCGTTACCGGGGGCATCGAGTCCGCGGCGCACGCCATGGCGGCAACGGCCGCACCCAGGACCAGCATCGCTCCAATACGCACTCGCACGGGCAGCCTCCAGAGATGTCTAGGAGTGAGCGCCGATGCGACCCGCCCGGCGCCCGGAACCGCTGAATCTAGCCGTTCACCGGAATTTTTGCGCGGCTCATCGCGAGGCGCACGTTCAGCCGAGCACTCGCCGCGATGAGCCGTGCGCCACCGCCGCAGGCTGCTATCCTCGGCGGCGGCGCACGAGGCGTTTGCGCGGAGCGGAAACTAATGAGCGAACACCCCCTGGTGACCCACCGCGGCGGCTGCCACTGCGGGCGCGTACGTTTCGAAGTCCGGGCGCCGGCGGTGCTCGAGGTTGCGGACTGCAACTGCTCGATTTGCAGCAAGTCCGGCTACCTGCACCTGATCGTGCGCGGCGAGCACTTCAAACTGCTCTCAGGGCAGGACGCGCTGAGCACCTACACGTTCAACACCGGCACCGCGCGCCATTTGTTCTGCTCGGTCTGCGGCATCAAGTCGTTCTACGTGCCGCGCTCGCATCCGGACGGCTTCAGCGTCAACGCACGCTGCCTGGATGCAGGTACGGTGCGCGAACTGACGGTGCGCGCGTTCGACGGTCAGCACTGGGAGCAGAGCTATCCTGAGGGCCGGGGCGAATTCGAGCGGTGAATCCGCCTCCGGCTCGCAGGTTCAATAGCGATCCCGGACCCAGCGGCCGCCGACCATCCGCCAGCCGCGCGGCGTGTGCACCCAGCGCCGTGGCACCCAATGAAAGCCCGCCCGCGGCGGTGCCCATCGGCCGCGCACCCAGACGTAGCCGCGCGGGGCCCAGCGCCAGTAGCCGCCAAGCCATACGTAGCCCGGATAGGGCGGCGCTCCGTAGTACTGCACCGGGGGCGGCGGCGGCGCGACGCGCACGACCGGTCCGTAGTAGCGGCCGGGCGGGGCGACCACACAGGCGCTGAGCGTCAGGGACAGACCGGCGGCGAACGCCGCCATGACGGCACGGGTGGGAGACCTTGGCATGTGGACCTCATAATCCCCCGGGAGCGGGGGGATTTGACTCCTAGAACGCCCGTTGAGCCCGGCGGTGCACCAGCGCACGGCCGGATCCCCGTTTTTTGCCGGCCGCGGGGTGCACCCCGCGGCCGGCCACCCTACTGGGTCAATGGAACTCGTGGGCGATCACGTCCGCGACCACCCCCGTCGCGACGGCGGCGAGTACGGCATCGCCATCGACCCGCACCCAGTAATACCCCGGCGGTGGCGGCGCCAAATGATAATAAGCCGCATCCGGAATGATATAGGCGGGGGCCCGATAGGCGATCGGCAGCCGCTCACCGCGCCGCCACACGCGGTAGTAATAGCCCGGCGGCCGACGGTACGCCCCGTCGTCGAAGTCACCCCAGCGGCGGGCACGCCAGCCCTCGCCATCGTGCTCTCGGCGCCAGTCGCGCCGCTCGCGCCAATCCCGATGCTCGCGCCAATCCCGATGCTCGCGATTGTCGCGGTGATCTTCGTGATGCCACTCACGATGGTCACCCCCATCGTGGTGTCCGTCCCAGTGCGGCGGATCGGCCAGCGCCAGCGAGCTCGTCAGCAGCGACAGCACCATGCCGGCGATGATCATGCGTTTCATGGAACACTCCCCGTGATGCGGCCTCGAGCCGCACCGACAGGATCGCGCACGTTCCCTGAGCGCCCGCTGAATGGATCCGCCGGCGCACGCGCCGCCTATCGACCCCGGCGGCAGGGCCTGTACCGCCCGGGAGCCCGGCGAGCGTCAAGCGCAGCCTCGGCCGCAGGCGCGAGACTGGCACACGCCGGCAGCAGCGCCCGAGCGCAGACGCTGCTAGAGTCTGCGCCGCCCGTCCCCACCGGGACCGCACACACTCGAACCCGCCACCATGAGCACCCAGCTGAAAGCCGGCTCCCTGTCCTTCATCGAATCCCTCGTGATGGGGGTGGCCGGCAGTGCGCCTGGCTACTCCATCGCGGTGAGCACCGTCGCGCTGCTGGCCGCCGCCGGCACACTCGCGCCCGGCGCGCTCATCATCTTTGCCGTCCCCATGCTCGGCATCGCGGTCGCCTACAAAGCGTTGAACCGGCACACGGCACACGCGGGAGCCGCTTATCAGTGGACCTCGGCGACCTTTGGGCCGCTGCTCGGCTATTTCTCCGGATGGGCCCTGCTGGTCGCGTCCATGGTGTTCATGATCACCGGCTCGCTGCCCATCGCAACCTCGACGCTCGATTTCATCAACCCGGCGCTCGCCGGCAACGTGGTGCTCACCACCGCGGTGGCCACCGTGTGGTTTCTGCTGGTGGCGGTGATCCTGATCAAGGGCATCGAGATCACCAGCAAGGTGCAGCTGATCCTGAGCTCGATCGAGTTGGCGATTCTCGGCCTGGTCCTGGTGGCGGCGTTCGTGCACGCCGGCGCGGTACCGCTCGCCACTCCCTTCAGCTGGTCGTGGTTCGGGCTGCACTACACGCCGGCCGCCCTGTCCGGCGCAGCCCTGGTCTCGATCTTTTTCTATTGGGGCTGGGACGTCACCGCCAACCTCTCGGAGGAGACGCGCGACGCCGAGCAGACCGCCGGTAATGGCGGATTCTCCTCCGTGTTCGTCACGATCGGCTTTTACGTCGCCTTCACTGTGGCGGCGCTGTTCCTGTTCACGTTGCACGACGCCCGCAACGTCTCGGACAACATCATCTACGCCATCGCGCTGCGCGCCGGCCTGGGACGCGCCGGGGCGCTGTTCGCCTCCATCGCCGTGATCCTCTCGAGCATCGGCACGCTGGAGACCACCATGCTGCAGTTCTCACGCACGCTGTTCGCCATGGGTCGCGACGGCGCCATGCCGCCCGTGTTCGGTGTGTGCAGCCCACGGACCCAGACGCCCGTGCGCGCCATGTATCTGTTGATCGGTATCGGGCTTGCCGTCCTGTGGGCGGCGAGCCTGATGCCGAGCGTCAACGACATCATCCAGGACAGCGTCAATGCGATCGGCGTGCAGGTCGCCTATTACTACGGTCTGGCGGGGCTGGCCGCGGCCTGGACGTTCCGCTCGCTGTACAAGGACTCCGTGCTGCGGTGGCTGGGGATTGCGGTCTTTCCGTTTCTGAGCGCGGTTTTTCTCATCGGCATGGGCTTGTATGCCATCACGACCTTCAACCCCCTCACCAAGGCCGTAGGCGTCGGCGGACTCGCGATCGGCATCGTGTTCTTCCGGCCTCGCCGGCGGGTCACGCCTGCCTCTGCCGCGCCCGCGGCAGAATGACACAGAACAGCAGGCATGCCGCCGCGACAGAACCGCGTGCACCTCGGGCTGTACCAAGACCCGGGCGGGCGGAGGGCAGCCGCGACCGGCGCAGGGACGTTCGCATTGGGCACGACTTGCCGTCCACTCCCGCGTTTTCCTGCTGATTTATTGCCGAGAATTCTGGCATGGGCATGGAGTGAGTACTGGTACCCCTCGGGCTGCTCGGCCTTGTACTCCGGCCACAGCAGAGCGAGGGTCACGCGGTGATCGCGCCGGGCGAGCTCGCCGCGGATAAAGGTCCAGGCCGGCTCCGGGCGCCCCGACCCTTGAGCGTCGAGTTCCCCTGGGTCGGGTACAGCGGCGCCTCGAGTTCGCCCTCGTCCAGGGCGGCCACGACCACCCAGTCCGTGAGCCCGCCCACTTGGGCGCGCCTGCGGCACCCTGAGACCGCCGCCTTGCCGCACCCCACCACTCGCGCCAGCTGCCGGCGGCTCCTCACGCCGCCCGCCACATGCAGCCGCGGAACGTCTTTGATCTTTTGCATCGCAAGCCTCTCTCGGGCCACCGCATCGCTCCCGTCGCCCAAAGGGGGCGAACGGTAGCGGTGGATAAGGCGTGCGTCGAATCGCTCCGGTCCGGGGCCGCCCGGGTTCCGCAAGCATGCCGGACAACGTTCCGGCCATGGCGGACAGCAATCCGGCCGACCGTCCAAAGTGTCCGGCATCCCTCCGGAACAGTGTCCGTCATG
>JAPTUI010000263.1 GCA_028067895.1 Pseudomonadota bacterium
TTGAGCTCGTTCTCGCCCGGCACGCAGCGAATGTGTGCAATCGGAATTCCCCAGGCATCCTTGCGCGAGCGATTGACGGTGACCCGATTGTCGAATTGCGGCAGCATCTCCCCCTGTGCGGTGAAGCCGTACAGCGGCGGCGTGCCGTCCGGAACGTAGAAGCGGCCGATGGCGCCCTGGATGTTAAAGCCGCGCTTGAATTGCGGGTGCGTCACCCGCTCGAGATTCTGGAAGCGTGGGATGTATATTCCACCCGGATTTCGACTCACCGAGTCGCCGTAGCCCTCGTCCACCATCTCCCAGCCGCTCTGCCCCGGCACCGCGCCGAATGCCAGCGCCCAGCACTGATCCATGAAGTACCGGCCAAGGACCCCGGAGGAGTTTCCGACACCGGCGGGATGCCTTTCGCACGCGGAGTTCTGCAACAGGCGGATCGTCTCGATGGTCGAGGCGCACAGCACCACGACCTCGGCCGCCACCTCCGTGGCCTTCTTAGTGCGAGCGTCGATGTACGCTACGCCGCTAGCCCGACCGGTCTGCTTGTCGATCAACACCCGGTTCACCACGGACTCGGTGCGGATCTCGAGCCGTCCGGTTTCCTGCGCGGCGAGAATCGTGATCGGCACATGATCCCGGTAAGCGCGCGCTGCCAGATACCGCCAGGGCGTGACTTTGCGCTCCGGCCATCGCGACTCGACTGTTCGCTTGAATTCCCGTTCCCAGCGCGTGAGGCCGGCTTTGGCGATGAACTTGCCGTTCGGCGCGTTCGCGATGTCGCTTTCCTCGCCCACGATGCCGAGAAACTCCTCTACCTGATCGTAGTACGGCGCGAGGTCCGCGTAGCCGATCGGCCAGTCTTCCCCGACGCCATCGCGACTGGCCGCCTTGAAGTCGTAGTCGGACATGCGCGGCAGCACCCGCCCGAAGCTGAGGAACCGCCCGCCCAACTGGCGGCCGCGCACCCACAGATACGACGTCCCGGGCTCGCAGCTGTAGGGATTCTCGCGATCGTTGACGAACAGAAAGCTGATATCCTCGTTGAAAAACATCGCCTGAGCCTGAACACGCTGGCCGCGCAGCGCGCAGCGCAACCTCGACAGCGAAGCCCAACGGCCCGGCTTTTTCTGCGTCTCCAGATGCGCATAGGACTCGTTGCCGAAGGCCGGGCCCGCCTCAAGCAGCAACACCCTCAGCCCCCGCTCGGTCAGCTCCTTGGCGGCCCACCCTCCGGTCGCCCCCGAACCGACCACGATCGCATCGAACTTGTTTTTCGACATCAACCACCTCTGTAACCGCCATCGGATTGCACACCCGAGGACACACCGACCGGGCTGCGCTGCGCACACGGCGCGCCGGTCTCGACCACCACGCGATACGCGCCCATCACGACGGGTGCGCGCGCGCGACGAGCAATGCGGCGCATGAATATCTGAGGAAAGCATGATAACCGCAGCATCGATATCGCTTCAATATTCCTGTTTTAATTTTTTAAAAAAGCGATCGAGACCGCCTCCCGTCGCCTTCACTGAGACGCGCGGCGCGCGTCATTAGTATAGCCTCTTGGTATTTACTATTTAAATTTCCGTATCTTGACAGCCGCTGGCGGCGTGCATGCCCGAATGCGCCCCGTGCTCGGTCCGCCGCAACGCGCCGGCGCAATGCAATTGACGCGTGCGTGGTTTTAGCATTACTATTAGCACCATCGCTCTATTACAAGATCGGCAACTGCGCTCCGCCGGGACTCTCGCCGATGACCTTCGTATGCCAAGGAGAACAAGCGATGACAGCTGATGCCCAGTCCTCCGTCAGTCACACTCGCCGAGGGCCTGACGCGGCCGCTCGCGAGATAAGCGCGCTGCGGCGGCAGATTGCCGACCTCACCCGCGAAGTGGAACGTACGGCCGCGCGCGGCGAGATCGAGAACGTCTTCGCCCGGTACCAATATCTGCATTGCGCGTTCCGTGATGAACAGATCATCACCGATCTGTGGGTAAAGCCGGGCACAGCCGGCATCAGCGCCCAATATACGAACTCGGGCGTCTATACGACGTGGGACTCCGTCATGGCCTATCACCGCAACCGCCCCTCGCCGGCCGGCAAACTGCTGGTGCATTATCTGACCTCGCCGCTGATCGAGGTCGCACGGGATGGCGAGACGGCCAAAGGCACCTGGATCGTCGCCGGGATCGAGTGCGGTCTGAGCGCGCCGCAAGTCGCCGCGCAGGCGCCGCAAGCATTTTTCGAGACTGGCACCGTAGATGGAAAGAAGGTGTGGACACATTGGGTCATGTGTCGTTACGCCATAGATTTTTTGAAACAGGACTGCCAGTGGCGGATTTGGCATTTCCGCTGCGTCGAGATCTGCCGTGCCCCATTCGGCAAGAACTGGATCGAATTCGCCGCGCAGATGCAGGCGAATGCGACCACCCACCGCTTTCACAACGACCTCGCGTTTTTCGGCGAAGACGGCAAACCGGTATTCATGCCGCCCGTCGACGGTCCGCCCAAAGCCACTGCCTACTCGTATCGCACGGATCGCTCCTCGCAGATCGAACCTCCACTGCCCGAGCCATTCGACAGGTTTTCGGAAACGTTCGAGTACTGACCGCACCATGCTGTCGCCGGCAATCAACAGCGGCAGCGACCGTTGCGCGTACGACATGCCGCCGAGCGTGTCCAACCCGGGTACGTAGGCGTCGCTCGTCCGGGCCGGGTTGCGGTTGATCGGTGCGCACGTCGGATGGCGCATGCGGCGCAGAGGACATCGACCGTACCGGGATCGACGACAGTGCAGAATCGGTATTGACGCTGGCTTGATTCCTCCGTGATCGAGCCCGCTCCAGAAACTTGCGGTCGGGGTGCACGCAGCACGCTAGATTGATCTGAATATGCTGACCCTCGTATTTAACCGGCTTTGCTTGATTCCCCCGGCAGAGCATTCGTGTCTGCGCCCCGAGAGCATCTCGGGCGCAGTGGCCGTGCAGATCCCGCCGCAGTGCGCATTTCGCTCCGCGGACACGCCGGTGGAAACGCACGATGCCGGCGAGGTCGCACCAGGTCGGCACAATGATCTGAATGCAGGCTATGTCCGGAGACATGGGCTCGACTCTGTGCGCGTGCGGCGCGTGATAGCGCAAGCGGTTTTCCCATGGGCGGCGCACATCGTTCCCGTCGTTCGTCCCGAGGAGCGCGCAGCAGGTCGCGGCAAACGGCTCGTGCAGCCTCTCGAGCCGCGCCTGCAACCAGCCAAGTTCCCGCACCGCGAGGCTGATCCTTTCCCCGGCGAGCCCTGGCCGGTGCACGATTACCTGCCGCCCCGGGCCGTATCGAAGCTCACTGCGTTCACGTGTACTTCATCCTCATAACAGTCGTCCTCGACACCATGGGCGCGGGGCTACTCATTCCCGTGCTGCCGAAGCTCATCGCCACGCTGGCAGGCGCCAGTCTGGCGAGCGCTTCGGTGTATGGCGGGGAAATCTCGGCACTCTTTGCCGCGGTCCAGTTTCTGGTGGCCCCGCTGCTCGGCAATCTGAGCGATCGGTTCGGCCGCCGACCGATTCTGTTGTTCTCACTGGCGGCTTTCGGCATCAATTACCTGATCATGGGCTGGGCCACCTCGATCGTCTGGCTGTTCATCTCCCAGACCTTCGCCGGCGCATTTGGCGCCACCACCGCCACCGCCGGCGCCTATATGGCCGATGTCACCCCGGGCCCCGAACGCGCGCATCGTTTTGCCCTAATTGGTGCCGCCATGGGCATCGGCATCATCGTCGGCCCGATCGTCGGGGGATTCTTGAGCCATTTCGGCCTGCGCCTACCGTTCTTCGTAGCCGCCGGCATGTCATTGCTCAACGTCGCGTACGGCACGCTCATCCTGCCGGAGTCGCACCCGCGCGAGAAACGCAGAGCCTTCTCACTCCGTCGCGCACACGTCCTCGGCGCCTTTCGGCACCTGCGCAAGATTCCCCTGGTGTTCCAGATCCTCGGATGCAGCCTGCTCATGCGTTTCGCTCTGCAGACGGTGCCGGCAACGTGGCCGTATTTCACGATGCAGCAATTCAAGTGGACACCGTTGATCGTCGGCTACAGCCTGGCGATTTACGGCACCACCAGCATCCTCGGCCACGGCTTCCTCGTGAAGCGCCTGGTCCGCCGGCTCGGCTCCCGATGGTGCACGCTGATCGCGCAGAGCGCATCCATCGTCGGATTCGTTGGCTTTGCCCTATCGCGCTCGGGCACGATGGCCCTCGCTTTCATCGTACCGACAGGCTTGGGCTACATGTCAGGACCGGCCATGACCGGCATCATGTCGCTGCGCACCCCGGCTGAGCAGCAGGGCGAGCTGCAAGGGGCGATCGCTAGCTTGACCAGCCTGTCGATGATCGTCACGCCGCCGATTATGACCCATATCTTTCACCGCTTCAGCGCTGGCGTCGACGGCGTCGTACTGCCCGGCGCCCAATACCTGGCAGCCGCCGCCCTTGCCGCCACCTCCCTGGCACTCTTCTGGCGCGCAACCCGCGGCTACTCCGCGCAGGAGAACGTACCGCGCACTCTCGCCGCGGTGCCGGCCCCCGTGCGCACACCGGAACCCTAGGGTGCGCCGGTGCGACTGGCGTGCGCGCCGCCCCGCGCTTTTCTTTGCCGGCGATTCTCTTTTAGAGATTGCCGGGCGATTCTTGACAGGCAAGGAGCCTATGGGAATGTTCAGCAAGCTTTTGTTTCTGACGGCGTGGCCGGGCCTGATCGGTCTGGCTTCGGTGCTGCCGGTGATGCCCGCAGCGGCGCAGTCTGCGCCCGATCCGCTGCACGCGTGGGCCGGGCAGTTGACGCCCGCTTCGCTGGAGGCGTGGGTTAACGGCCATCTGGCGGCCGAACAGCAGAGTGTGGATGCGTTGGTTGCGCTAAAGGAAACACCGACGGTTGAGAACGCGCTGGCGCTGTATGACCGCGCCAATGCCGAGCTTTCGATCGCGGGCTCCGAGGCCGGGCTGCTGTACTCTGTTTCGCCGGAGAAGGCTGTGCGCGACAAGGCGCAGGAGATGGTACAGAAGGTGAGCGAGGCGGCCGTGGCGCTGTCGCTCAATCAACCGGTGTATAAGAAGCTGGCGGCGATTCAGGATGCAAAGGCGGATGCCGGCACGCGGCATTACCTGAGCCGCACGCTGCTGCAGTATCGCCTGGCCGGCGTGGATAAAGATGCTGCGACGCGCGAGCGGGTACGTCAGTTGCAGGAGAAGATCACGGCGCTGAGCCTGACCTTTGGCCGCAATGTGCAGGAGCACGTAAACACCGTGACGGTGAAAGACGCTGCCGAGC
>JAPTUI010000362.1 GCA_028067895.1 Pseudomonadota bacterium
GGTCGACGACCCTGCGGTACCTTGCTCACCATCTTTTTCGACGTCGACACCTACGACGTCCTCTGGTTCTGCCCCGCTGCCACGACGAGGGCCGCATCGCCGGATGGGAGAACACCTTCTGGGACAACAGCGCCCTCGAGCCTGAAAACGCCTCGTGAGATTCCACTCACCGGTGAGTTGCCGCAACCGACGCTTGCCGATGCGCCGCAGATAACCGTAGCGGGACCGCTTCGCGCCGTCCGCGACTTCCTCGCGGCGAGGGCTGCGCTCGGGAAGCCACGCGAATACCCCGGCCCGCTTTACCCGCGCCCGGCGTTCCGCTTGACAGAATCCGTTATACGGAATAACCTGCTGCCGATGATCCGCTCGTTCGCCTGCCCGGATACGGAGGCTCTGTTTCACAGCCGTCCGGTGGTCCGCTGGAAGAACATCGAGCGGGTGGCGCGCCGCAAGCTGCTGCAATTGCAGGCGGCCACGGAGCTGGCGAGCCTGCGCGTGCCGCCCGGGAATCGGCTCGAGGCCCTGCGAGGGGATCGCAAGGGCCAGCACAGCATCCGAATCAACGATCAATGGCGGGTCTGCTTCATCTGGCGCACGGACGGTCCGCACCAGGTTGAGATCGTGGACTACCACTAGGAGGGACAGATGACCAAGTTGCTCGACGAAATCCACCCGGGCGAGATCCTGCTCGAGGAGTTCATGAAGCCGATGCGCCTCACCGCGCGCCAGCTCGCCGCGGATATCGATGTCCCTCCGAGCCGCATCAGCGAACTGATCCACGGCCGGCGTCCGGTCACCGCGGATACCGCGCTGCGCCTGGGAATCTACTTCAACATGGACGCCCGGTTCTGGCTCAACCTCCAGGCCGAATACGACATGCGCATCGCCTCGCGCGACACGCTCAAGCGTATTGCGGCGCGGATTCGGCCTTTGTCCAGCGTCGCTTGAGCAGGCCGGGCTCTTTTCATGGCTGCCACGAGTGACGACGGCTCTCGTGTTCCTGCCGCCGCGGAGCGGGCGGGCCGCAGTGCTCGAGCGCGACGGCCCCGCGGCGCCAAAGCCGGTGACCGCGGCCGGCTCAGGATCGGCGACGACTGGAACGCGATTCGCATCATTGCGCTCTCGCAGAGCAATCCGCTCAAGGCGATCGCGGAGTTCGTCGAGAACAGCATCGACGCGCACGCCAAGACCGTCACCATCACCCACGGCCGCGAGCATAGGGAGTGCTCGCGCACTTGCGCCATGCCCAGCCGCTCCCGGTTAGCCCGGAGCGTGGCGCAATACTAACGCTTTCCTGTCCGCTTCGTCGCACAGGAGGCCCTTGCGGCGAGGCGCCTCAGGCCAGCCGCTCGATGTGCAAGCGCTTACGCGCCTGGGAGTACCGGTAGAAACGGCGCAGCTCCGCGAGCACCGCCGCCTCGGTGCCGTACGACCCGTGCAGCAGCTGCTCGAGCCGCCGGCAGAAACGCTCGGCATACCCGCTCGCCTGCCGGTAGAGTGCCGCACGCTCCCCGGCGAGCTCCGGGTCGATGCGGGTGCGTGCAAACAGCAACCGTCGCAGTTCGGCCGGGAAGTGCTGCGGACACTGCGCGCGCAGCAGCCAGAAGCTGGCCACGTACTTGTCCACTTCGGCCTGCATCTCCAGCTCGAGCAGCGAGACCGGCCGGTCGTACGCGCAGTTCCAGGCCAGATAGACGAAGTGGCTCACCCCCTCGAGCGCCGTCCACCAGTCCGCAACGTTGTGCTCATCGAGGCGCACCATCGGATCGGCGCGGGCCAGCCGCTCGAGCAGTCCCGGGTCCAGATACAGCGACACGGCCATCTCGTCGCCCGCCTCGGCGACGATCAGATCCTCCGCACTCCGTCGGGCACGCACCGACTGCGGCAGGCACGCCCGGTCGGTGACGAGAAAATCATACACGTCGTAGCCGACCCCCAGATCGTAGATGCCGCCGATCAGCTCCTGCAGGTGGGTCAGGTTCATCGCTCAGTGCAACGCGCCGAGCGCCGCCCCCGGCTGCAGCGCCGGCTCGACGCCGAGCCTCCTGAGCAGTGCGTAGCTGCGCCGGCTGCCGGTCTTCAGCCACTGCTCGTACAGACGCAGGATGTCCCGGCAGGTGTGGGTGTAGCCCGCTTCGCTCAGCTCA
This sequence comes from Pseudomonadota bacterium, assembly GCA_028067895.1. GTDB lineage: Bacteria > Pseudomonadota > Gammaproteobacteria > Steroidobacterales > Steroidobacteraceae > 13-2-20CM-66-19. The sequence continues at coordinate 2,148 of JAPTUI010000362.1, forward strand.
TTGAGCGCATCGACCATGGGTTGAAACTTCGCGGCGAGTTCGGCGAACACCTGACCGAGCACGCGGCCGCGGCGCGCGGCCGCCTCCTGGGGCGCGGCTGATGTGCACAGCCGCCGAGCGAGCGTGCCGTAGGCGCATCCGCCCATGGCGATGTGGTAATCGATGTCGATCAGCTTGCGCGCAAAGCCGCGCGCGAAGAACCCGGCGATGAACAGCGAGACGTCCCCGAGACGCTGCAGGCCCCGCTCGCGTTCCTGGCGGGTGCGGGCCTCGAGCGCTTCGGTGAGCATCACGACGAGCGGCTTCAGCCGCAACCCCTCGGCGGTGGATTCGAACAGTGCCTCGGAGCGGGCAAACAGGGTGAGCAGATTCACCACATAGTGCTCGGTCTGATCCTCGAGTGCCACATGCTGGTTCTCGAGCGCCCCGTGCAACGCATCCTTGAAGTACTCGGTGAGATTCCCGACCGGCTGGATTCGGCTCGACATGGACGGTGTGACCTCCCGCGCGGCGTACTCTGGATGACATCGGCGGCCTGCACCCAAAGTTGATCCAACAGCGCAGTTAAAACCGCGATCCCGTGCTCATTTTAGCGGCTCGATACGCGAAATTTCCATGCGCGGCGCTGGCAGCGCACGCGAGCGAGTGCTGACAGCGCTGTGTGCTCAGCGCCAGAGCGCGCGGTAGGACAGCCCGAGCTTCATGATCCGCTCGAGCAGGTCGCGATACTTGATACCCGCGGCGAGTGCCGACTCGGCGAAGTCCTCTCCGTCCTGCAGGTTCGGATTGGCGTTCGCTTCGAGAGCATATAAGCGCCCGTCGCGGGTGAGCCGGAAATCCATGCGCGCATAGCCGGAGAGTCCGAGCACCCGGTAGATGCGCCGCGAGAGCTTATCGAGCTGCGCCTCGACGCCGCTCGGCAGGTCGCTCGCCTTGTGCGTGGTGATGCCGTAGCGCTCGCGGTACTCGTGGTCCCATTTGACCTTGCGGGTGGCGATCATGGGCAGCGACTCGGGCATCGTGCCGAACACCATCTCCCACACCGGCAGGCGCACCAGACGTTCGTTGCCGAGCACCCCGACGTACAGCTCACGCCCCTCGATGTACTCCTCGACCAGCGCATCGGAGCCGATCTGCTCGTACATGAACTCCACCCGCTCCTTCAGCCGCGGCAAATCCTCGACCACCGAGGCCTGTGCGATTCCGAGCGAAGCGTCCTCGGTCGCGGACTTCACGAACAATGGAAAAGTGAGCTTGCGCGCGGTGCGCACCGGCGTGCCGCGACGGAAGACCTCGAAGCGCGGCGTGGGGATACGGTGATAGGCGAGCAATTGCTTGCTCAGCGGCTTGTCGCGCGAGAGCAGCAGTCCGCGCGGATTGCAGCCGGTATACGGCTGGCGCAGCAGCTCCAGGTACGCCACCACGTGCTGATCGTAGGTGACGATGCCGTTGAATTCCTCAAGCAGATTGAAGACGACATCGGGCTTCCACTCCCCGATCGCCACGCGCATCTCGGTCAGACTGTCGAGCACCCCGAGACAGCGCACGTCGTGACCACGACGGCGCAGAGTCGTAGTGACGTTGTACTCGGTGCGCCACTCGTCGATTTCCTTCTCGCTGTGATTGGCGAGCGTCTTAGGCGGCACCAGACTGGAGTGCACCACGACCAGCGTGCGCAGTTTCTTCATAGAAAAATATGCGGCGTTTCACCCTGCGAATACATCGACGCCAGCCGCTCCAGCAGCCAGCGCGAGACGTGCACGGCGTCGCGGCGGCTGCCGCGCACGTACAATTGCAATGCCTCGCTGCGATCGATCATCATCAGCATGATCTCACGTACACTATAGCGCGGCAGAGCAAGTTCGCGCGAGACGGCATCGACGAGCTCGCGCTGGTGCGCGCGCAGCACCGTGCAGGCGCGCGCCGCATCCTTGCGCGGGCGCTCCTCGGTGAACAGCCAGGCCAACATCCCCTCGACCATGCTGCGTCGGTACTGGCCGTAACGCACCACCTTGCGCCGGTAATGCTGCGCGAGCGTACGTGTGTTGTATTCGATCGGCTCGACGCGATCGCGATTGCGCACCGGTGCGCGCTGCGCGCGCACTTCCTGCATCAGCTGATCGACCACGTGCAGCTTGCGCACCGCCGGCCACTCGGCGTAGCGCTTGCGCCAGGCCGAGCGCGGGGTCAGCCACACCGCGAAGGTTTCGGCGAAATCCTCGGTGGGATGCGCCTGTGCGTACCAGTCGCCGAGGTGATGGACGTAGCGGCGACTGCCCGGGCGCGCCCGGTAACGGTCCGGGTAGCGGCGCGAGGCTGGCCCGAACACCTCACGCCAGCATTTGCGCCGACGCAACCGATATGCGTTGTCGATGGCGTGACCTGCCTCGTGGCGCAGGATGCGCATGAACCAGCGGGCGTTACCGCCTTCCACCTCGCCCATGATGTTGCGCTCCAGGCGCATCAGACGCGGGTGTGCCAGGTAGAACGGGACGGCGATGCCCGGCACGCCGTCGGGCGAGAACCACTCCTCGGAGAACCACACGTGCGGACGGAACTTCAGGCCGCGCGCCTCGAGCTCCTCGTATAGACGGTTCACGTGCGCCTGGATCACCGAGTGATCGACGCTCAGGTGCAGGTCGCGGAAGCGCAGCTTCAGCAACTCTTCATCGCTCAGACGGACCCACGGGGTGGTCCGCGGCCTGCTCGGCGGTGCGCTCATCGGCCACCTCGCCCGGTGCGGGGCACGTGCAATGCGGGAAAGACGAGCTTAGCAGTCCGCACGAGCCGCTTCAGCCCATGTGCACCAGCGCGTGCGCGAGGAGGCGATCGGCAAAGGCCTCCAGAAGCGAGGAGCGCAGCAGCGCCTCGCGCCAGGGCGCCGGAATGGCGCTTGCGCCGTAGAAGGCGCCGGCGAGCTGACCGCACACTGCCGCGGTGACGTCCGAGTCGCCACCGAGGTTGGCCGCATGCAGCACGGCGGTGCGGAAGTTGCCGGTCGCGGCAAACGCCTCGAACGCCCCGGCGAGCGCCCGCGTGACGCCCTTGCCGGCGCTGCCGGTCGGGGCCGGCCGCTGCTCAGCGAGGATCCGCACCTTCGGCTCACCGTGCAGGGCCGCGAGCAGGGCACGGGCGAGGTCCGCACATGCGTTCAGCACCGTGTTG
>JAPTUI010000019.1 GCA_028067895.1 Pseudomonadota bacterium
ACGAGGCATTGGCCGAGAGGCTCGGCCAGAGCGCCCCGGAGAGCACCTGGGTCTGCGCCTCAGCCTCGCGTACCCGCAGCACCGCCTCACGCACATCGAGGTTCTGCGCAGCCGACTGGCGCACCAGCTTGCTGAGCAGCGGATCGTGGAACTCGGTCCACCAGGCGATGCTCGCCGGCTCGCGCGTACTGACGCGCGAGGCGCCCTCGGTGCCGTTGCGCTCTGCGGTCGCCGACCAGTGCGGCGGAACGTGGGCCTTGGGTTTGACGAAGTTCGGCCCGACGGCACAGCCGCCGAGCAGCAGCGTGGCGGCAGCGGCAAGTGCGCCCGGGGAGCGGATGGAGGTGAAGCGGGGCATACGGCAATCCCTATTTCTGTGTCACGGTGGTCATTGCAGTCGATGACGGAACATCCACGAAGCGGCGCTGAGCGTGACCACGGCCATCAGTGCCAGGGGCCACAGATCCGGCAGCAGCAGCCGGGGACCTGCGCCCTCCAGATACACCCGCTGGGCGATGTCGATAGCGTAGCGCAGCGGGTTGACCCGAGTGAAGTACTGCAGAACGCGCGGCATATTGGCGATCGGGGTGGTCAGGCCCGAGAGCAGCGTGAACGGCATCAGCAGCACGAACGAATAGAGCATCGCCTGCTGCATCGTAAAGGAGAGTGCGGAGACTACCAGCCCGATGCCTACGGCTGCGAGCACGAACAGTACGAGTCCGCCGTAAAGGACAGCGAAGGATCCCTCGAACGGGATACGAAACCACAGCTGCGCCACCAGCAGTACGCCGCTCGCCTGCGTGATGCCGATCAGCATCGCCGGCAACGCCTTGCCAGCCATGATCTCCGCCGGACGCATCGGGGTGACGAGCAGCTGATCGAACGTGCCCTGCTCCCGCTCCCGCGCCACCGACATCGCGGTGAGCAGCAGTGTCTGCAGCAACGTCAGCGTACCGATCAGGCCCGGAACCATGTCCCAGCGCGTCACGAGATTCGGATTGAACCACGCCCGTGTGAGCAGACGCACCGGTGGCGGCGGGGCGCCGTGTTCGGCACGCCAGTGCGCATTGAATGCCGAGATGATCGCCTGCGCGTAGCCGAGCGCGGTATTGGCGGTATTGGAGTTGCGTCCGTCGGCAATCAGCTGCACCTCGGCGCTCCGACCCGCGGCGAGCCGCCGCGAGAAATCCTGTGGAATGCTGATTGCGAGCAATGCCCGCCGCGCATCGATTGCGGCGCGCAGATCCCGCTCGCGGGTCACCGTGGCCACCCGCCGAAACAGCCCGGTGCCGTCGAAGCGGGCGATGAGCGCACTCGCCGCCTCGCCGGAATCGCGGGCGAACAGCACGTACGGCACCCGGTTCAGATCGTAACTGGCCGCATAGCCGAACACGAGAGTCTGCACCAGCACCGGCACCAGCAGACTGAGCCGCGTACGGCGGTCCTTCAGCACCGCGAGCAGTTCCTTGCGGGCAAGCGCCAGAATCCGTCTGAGCGTCAGCGGCAGCATTCAGGCAAGCCTCTTGCGGGTGATGGCGCCGAGCGCAAACGCGAGCACCCCGAGCATGGCGAGCAATGCGAGCGCATTGGGCACGATCACTGCCCAAACATCGCCGGCGAGAAACGTCGTTTGCAACAGCGCCACGTAGTAACGCGCCGGCAGTAAATAGGTGACGACACGAATCGCCGCGGGCATGCTGCGCAGGTCGAACAGCAGCCCCGAGAGCATGAAAGCGGGCATGAACGTGGCGAGCAACGTCACCTGGCTCGCGACCAGCTGGTTTTTGACCGCCGAGGAGATCAGCAGGCCGATGCCGAGCGCCACCAGGACGTACAGCACCGAACCGGCGAAGAGCACCGCCAACGAGCCGCGCAACGGAACGTGAAACAGGAAGCGCCCGGCAAGTACACACAACACCAGACCCGCCATGCCAAGCACGAAGTACGGTATGGTCTTGCCGAGCAGAATCTCCGTGCCCCGCACCGGCGTGACGAACAGCGCCTCGAAGGTGCCGCGCTCCCACTCGCGAGCCACCACCATGGCGGTGAGAAACGCTCCGATCAGCGTCATCACGAGCACGATCAGGCCCGGGACGAGAAAGTATCGGCTGTCGTTGGCGGCGTTGAACCACAATCGGCTCTGCACCTGCACCGGTCCGGTGAGCCCGGGGGCGCGGCGTGCCGACCAGGCCTCGACGACACCGGTAACGTAGCCCTCGATGATGCGTGCGGTGTTGGCATCGGCGCCGGAGACGATCAGCTGCACACTCGCCCCGCCGGTACGCACCTGACGCGCAAAGAGCGGCGGCACCGTGAAGATCGCCGCGACACGCCCGCGCAGCAGCAGTTGCTCGGCCTGGTGCAGCGAGGTGACGCCGCGCGGAGCAAAGTATGGGGAGAGCTGCAGTCGGCCGATCAAGCTGCCGGCGAGCCCCGAGCCGTCCTGATTGAGCACCGCGATCGGAACATTCTTCACATCGAGCGACAGCCCATAGCCGAACAGCAGGATGAGGATGACCGGCAGCACCACGCCCATGGCGATGCTGGCCGGATCGCGGATCATCTGCCGCCACTCCTTGCGCACCAGCGTGCCGATCCGCCCGAGGCGCGCCCGCAGGTCGCTTGAGGATGTACGCGCCATGACTCAGGCAGCCCCCGCCGTCGCCTCGGCGGCGCGCGCCTGTTCGATCACGGCGATGAAGGCATCCTCCATCGTCGGCTCGAAGTCCGCCCGCCGCGGCGCATGCGCGCGCACCTCGGCGGGCGTGCCCTGCGCCAGCACCCGCCCAGCATCCATGATCACGAGGTGATCGCAGTACTCCGCCTCCTGCATGAAGTGGGTGGTCACCACCACCGTGACACCCTGGGCCGCGAGTGCGGAGATCCGCCGCCAGAACGCGCGCCGCGCGAGCGGGTCGGCGCCACTGGTCGGCTCATCGAGAAACAGGATGCGCGGCTCGTGCAGCAGCGCTGCGGCCATCGCCAAGCGCTGCTTGAAGCCACCGGGCAGTTCGGCCGCTGCACCGCGTGCGCCGGTGAGTTCGAACTGGCCCATCGCCCACTCGATGCGCTCGCGTCGCGCCGCACCGTGCAGCCCGTAGACGGTGGCGAAGAACTCCAGGTTCTCGCGCACGCTGAGCGGGCCGTATAGGGAGAACTTCTGCGCCACGTAGCCGAGTTGCCCGCGCGCCGCATCGCCGGCCCGCGCGACGTCGACCGCGCCGATGCGCAACACCCCGCCGCTCGGGGCGAGCAGTCCGCACAGCATACGGAACGTGGTGGTCTTGCCCGCGCCGTTCGGGCCGAGCAGCCCGAAGATCTCCCCGCGCGCGACCGAGAAGCTCACCTGATCGACCGCAGTGAACCCCCCGAAGCGCTTCAGCAGCCCGCGCACCTCGATGAGCGCCCCGCTCGCCTGCGGCGGGGCGCGCTGCAGCACGATGTCGCTGTGCGCCTCGGGTGGCTGCTGCCCGCGCAGCAGAACCATGAACCCGTCCTCGAAGCGCGGCGCCACCGGCAGCGCGCCGGACTCCGGCGCGCACTCGCGGTGTGCCCCGACGCAGCGTACCGCACCGGCATCGGGCACCGCGTCGATCACCGACCTGGCGCCGAGCAGCCGCGCCTGCAACGCCCGGGCACTCTCCCCGGGGCCCGGCGTGAGTTTGTAGGTGCGCCCGGCGGCGAGCCGCGTGATCTCCCCGGGCGCCGCCTCGACGAGCACGCGACCGGCCTGCAGCACGATCACGCGGTCGGCGCCCTCGGCCTCATCGAGATACGCGGTGCTCATCAACACCGTGAGGCCTTCCTCGCGCACCAGTCGGCGCACGATCTGCCACAGCTCGCGCCGCGACAGCGGGTCGACCCCGACGGTCGGCTCATCGAGCAGCAACAGCTGCGGGGGGCGCACCAGCGTGCACGCCAGGCCGAGTTTCTGCTTCATCCCGCCGGAGAGCTGTCCGGCGAGACGTGCCTCGAAGCGCCCGAGGTCGGTCATGTGCAGCAATTGCGGGTAGCGCGCCGCACGCTCCTCGCGGCTGACCCCGTGCAGATCCGCATACAGATCGAGGTTCTCGCGTACCGTCAGGTCTTCGTACAGGCCGAATTTCTGCGGCATGTAGCTCACCTGCTCCTGAATGCGCTGCGCCTCGTGCACCGGATCGAGTCCGAGCACCCGCAACGCGCCGCGCTCGGGGCGCAGCAGGCCGCAGACGAGCCGGATCAATGTCGTCTTGCCAGCCCCGTCGGGCCCGACCAGCGCACTCAAGGAGCCGGCCGGGACGCTGAGCGACACGCCCGCGAGGGCCGGGGCGCGCGGTCCGAAGGACTTGTGCACCGCGCGGCACTCGAGCACGACCGGCGCGGAGGCATTCACGCGCCGGACCCGCCCGCGCCGAGATACACGGTTGCCGGCATGCCCAGACGCAGCTCATCGTGCGGATCCTTCACGAACACGCGGATCTCGTACACCAGGCTGGTGCGCAGCTCGGGCGTCTGCACCGTCTTCGGGGTGAACTGCGCTTCGGAGGAAATGAAGCCCACCCAGCCGGCGAAGCGTCGGTGGGCGAATGAGTCGACTGCGACGGTTGCGGCCATTCCCGGATGCACGCGCGCCAGATCGGTTTCAGGGATGTAAGCGCGTACCCACTTCGGGTTGGTGATCGCGAGCGTCAGCACCGGGTTTTGCGGCGAAACCATGTCGCCCGGCTCCCCGATACGGGTGCGCACCAGCGCATCGAGCGGCGCACGCAGCGTGGTGTCGGCAAGTTCCTGGCGCAGCAGTGCGACCGTCGCGCGGTCGGCTGCGAGCAGCGCACTCGCCTGATCTATGTCCTCGCGCCTCGGCCCCAACACCGCCAAATGCAGCGCTTCGCGCGCCACGCGCGTGCGCGCCGCCGCCACGGCCGCAGCCGCCCGCGCGTCCGTCACGTCCTGGCGACTGACGGCCCGTCCGCCGGAGCGCCCAAACACCGAGGCGACGCGCGAGTACTGCGCCAGGGCCTGGCGCTGCTGGGCACGCGCCAGGGCGAGATTGGCCCGCGCCTGGGCGATCTCCTGCGGCCGGCTGCCGTGCCGCAGACGCTCGAGTGCCGCCCGCTCGGCCGCCGCGCGCGCTTCAGCCTGCGCCAACATCGGCAGCAGACGACTGGTGTCGAGCTGCGCCAGCGCCTCGCCGCGGTGCACCGTGTCGCCTTCCTGCACTGCGTGGGCAGTCGGCAACTGGATGGGGTCCACGAGCCACAACCCGACGGCACCTTGAACACCTACTGCTCGCGCGTCTGTTGCAGCACCATTCTCCAGCAGGCGCTTG
>JAPTUI010000571.1 GCA_028067895.1 Pseudomonadota bacterium
GATCTCTCGAGCGGTGCATTCTCTCGGTGTACAGCTGCACGGCGACCGGCTACCACGGCGCGGAACACTACGGACAGATCGATGCCGAGCGCTACCAGGCCTCCGGCGTGCTGCTGCTCGAGACGCGCCGGCTCTCCTCGTGGGAGATCCTGCTCACACGTGAAGCAGCGCCAGCAGCCGGGCCGTCGGCAGATAGTGATCCACCAGCAGCGCCGCGAACAGCCACATCAGGTAGCTGATCGAATAGCGGAACAGCCGCATGGGCAGGTGCGGCTGGGGGGCGAATTTCAGGCGCACCGCATAGATGAGGAAGCGCACCCCGAGCGCGAGCGCCGCCGCCAGGTAGATCGGGCCGCTCATGCCGATGATGAACGGCAGCAGCGTCACCACCAGCAGCAGCACCGAGTACAGCAGGATCTGCAGACGCGTGTACTCCACGCCGTGCGTGACCGGCAGCATCGGAATCCCGACGCGCGCGTACTCATCCTTGCGCGCGATCGCGAGCGCCCAGAAATGCGGCGGCGTCCACACGAAGATGATCAGAAACAGCAACAGCGCATGCGGATCAACCGTATTGGTCACTGCGGCCCAGCCGAGAATCGGCGGCGCCGCGCCGGCCGCACCGCCGATGACGATGTTCTGCGAGGTCGCGCGCTTCAGCCAGCCGGTGTAGATCACCGCATAGCCGATCAGCGACGCAAAGGTCAGCACCGCTGTGAGCGGATTGACCAGGATCGAAAGGATCGTCATGGCGAGTACGCCGAGCGCGCCGGCAAATAGCAGCGCGTTGCGCTCGGTCAGCTGCCCGCGCGGCAGCGGGCGCGAGCGAGTCCGCGACATCTGCTCATCGATGCGCCGGTCGAGCACATGGTTGATCGCCGCGGCGCAGGCCGCCGCGAGCGCGATGCCGATCGTGCCCCACACCAGGGCGCGCAGCGGCGGCCAGCCGGGGCTCGCCAGCAGCGTGCCGACCAGTGCCGTGAAGGTGATCAGCGCGACGATGCGCGGCTTGGTCAACTCCAGGTAGCGGCGCCAGGCGATCGGCGCGGCGCTGGCGAGTTCCGAGAGGCTGTTCACCGCGCGGCGCTCGTTTGCAGGCCCGCGCGGCGCAACGAGCGCAGTTTGTGCACCAGCGCGAGCAGTGCGATCAGGAGCAGCGCGGCACCACCGGTGTGCGCCGTCGTGATCATCAGCGGGAAACTCTCGAGCACCATGGTGATGCCGATGGCGAGCTGCAGCACGAGTGCGGCGAGCACCGCATAGGCATAGGGCCGCGCCGCCGCGAGCGAACGGCGGCTGATGATGTAGCCGCAGGCGCCGCCGAGCACCCCCGTCACGGCGAGCGCACCGAGCCGGTGCGTGAAGTGGATCGCCACGCGCGCCGCATTGGGGAGGATTCCGCCCTGGAAGTTCACCCAAAGGCTGCGCCAGAGCACGAACGCGTCGCGGAAATCCATGTGCGGCGGCCACCAATGGCCCTGGCAGGTCGGGAAGTCCGGACAGGCGTATTGGGCGTAGTTGGCGCTGGTCCAGGCGCCGAGGAAGAACTGCACCGCCAGCACCGCGAGCCCGACGAGCGACAGTCGATACGCGAGCTTCAGCGCGGCAGCGGCGGGCGCCGGCGGCGGGCGGCTCGAGGCATTCGCGCCGCGCTGCAGCGTCAGCCACATCCACCACAACAAGCCGAGGGTGGTCATTCCGAACAGCAGATGCAGCGTGACGATCGGCGGCTTCAGCAGCCAGGTCACCGTGAGCATCCCGAGCACCGCCTGCACCACGACGGTCGCGAACAGCACCAGCGCGTACACGCGGCCGACGATCCGGCCGCGCGAGGCGATGGCGAGCGCGGTGATGAGCAGAATCAGCACCCCGAGGGTGCCCGCTACGTAGCGGTGGATCATCTCGTGCCAGGCGTCATCGACGTCGAGCGGGCGCCCCGGATAACGGGCCTGCGCACGCGCGCTGTCGGCCGCGCCAATCGGCGTGAGGTGACCATAGCATTCTGGCCAGTCCGGGCAGCTGATGCCGGAGTTCGTCAGGCGCGTGTACGCCCCCAGCAGGATCACTGCGAAGCACAGCAGCACGCCGGCCAGCGACAGGCCACGAATCCAGCGCTCGAGGGATGCGGGGATCAAGAAACGGTACCTCCGGGAGGGCCGAGTATGGTAGCGCATCGGCGCTGAGCATGGCGCCGATGCCCCGCTCAGGGGCGGCTACGGCGCAGACTCAGGACCAGCCAGATCACGCCGGCCGTCACCGCAAATGCCCACCACTGAATCGCATAGCCCCAATTCTCCAGGGCCGGCATGCCGGGCAGCGTCCAGGCGCGCACGTAGCCGTCCGGGGCGGCCGAATCGAGCAGGAGGATTCGGCTCGCCAGCGGACGGCCCAGCGCGGCACTGAGCTCGGCGGTGCGCGGGAAGCTCGTCACCTTCGGCCAGTGCGGTCCGGGCGGCGGTGGGGCCCGGCCGAAGGACAGTCCGGCGGTCGGCAGCGGTCCGACCCGTCCGATGACCGTGACGGGCCCGCTCGCGGCGAGGTGTATATCGGGCAGCCGCGACCGGCGGCCCGTGAATGCGACCCAGCCCCGATCGACCAGCACCGCAGGGGCACCGGCACGCAGCAGCGGAGTCAGCACCTGATAGCCGTCCGCGCCATCGTGAATGCTGTTGTCGAGCAGGAACTGGTGGGCCCGGTCGTAGCGGCCTCGCACGCTCACGCGCTGATAGAGGGGCACGGCGCTCAGCGGCGCGCGGCCAAGCGCGATCACGTGCGCCGCGCCCCGCTCGAAGCGGGCGTACTGTGCGGCACGCTGCTGGCCGAGATGCCACTGCCAGCGCCCGAGCAAGCCGAATACCGCGGCGAGTGCGCTCATGAGCAGCGTCAGCGCCAACGAAGGCGCGAACTGGCGCCGGCCGAAGCGCAGCCCCGTGCTCACGGGCATCGCCGCGCGCGCCAAAACCGGTACAATCGCGCCATGCCACCGCTGTTCAGGCTGCTGGTTCTGCTGTCGCTCGGCGCCATCATCGCAAGCCTCGGCTCGGGGCTGTTTCACCTGGCGCGTGGCACGCGCGAGGACTCCGGCAAGATGGTCCGCGCGCTGACCATCCGCATCACCCTGTCGATCGCGCTGTTCGCGCTGCTCATGCTCGCCTGGTATGCGGGCCTCATCACCCCGCACGGCCTCGTGCCGCGGCACTGAGCGTGAGCGCGCGGGCCGGCACGCCGAGGGCCGCTCACAGCCAATAGACGAACACGAACAGACAGAGCCACACGACGTCGACGAAGTGCCAGTACCAGGCCACCGCCTCGAACGCGAAGTGACGCTCCGGGGTGAAGTGACCGCGCAGGACACGCACCCAGATCACCAGCAGCATGATCGCCCCGATGGTCACGTGCAGGCCGTGAAAGCCGGTCAGCATGAAGAACGTCGAGCCGTAGATGCCCGTGGTGAGACGCAGGTTCATGTGCATGTAAGCGTCGTAGTACTCGTGCGCCTGCAGGCCAACGAACGTGAACCCGAGCAGAAACGTCAGTGCCAGGAACACCGTCAGCATGCGCCGCTTGCCGGCGCGCAGCGCATGGTGGGCGATCGTGATGGTCAGTCCGCTGGTGAGCAGCACGAGCGTATTGATCGCCGCCACGCCGGTCGGACTCATCGCGCTGAACACCCGGCCGCCGACGTGACCCGGCCCGTTGGTCGGCCAGGTCGCCTCGTAGTGCGGCCAGAGCAGGAAATTTGTCATCGCCTTCGCACCCTCGCCACCGAGCCAGGGCACGGAGAAATTGCGCGTATAGAACAGCGCACCGAAGAACGCGGCGAAGAACATCACCTCGGAGAAGATGAACCACATCATGCCGAGGCGAAACGAGCGGTCCTCGCGGAAGTGGAACACGCCGTGCTGGTTCTCGCCGATGACGGTCGAGAACCACCCTGCGAACATGAACGCGAGCAGCGCCACACCCGGCAACAGAATCCACACCGGCGCGACGCCGTCGAGGTACAGCACCGCACCGAGCATGAGCGAGAACAGCGACAACGCCGCGATGATCGGCCAGGGGCTCCCGTGGGGAACATAGTACTTACTGCTGTCAGCGTGCGCGTCTGTCATATGTCCACTTTCCTGTCTGCAACCTGCAGGGCGCTCAGCGGTGCGCCCGCACCACCGTCAGGATGATGAAGCCGACGTAAAACGCCAGCGCGATCAGCGAGACCACCCAGGTGGTCAGCCGCACCCGGCGTCGCTGCTCCACGGTCACCTCGCGTCGGTTCACGTCGTCGCGCTCAGTGTTGGGCGCCATGAGCGAGCATTGCTTCAGAGGGCGGGGTCTGCCAGGAGTGATACGGCGCCGGGCAGGGTAATTCCCACTCCAGTCCGTGCGCGCCATCCCAGGGCGAGTTCGCCTCGATCGGCTTCCCGGAGCGGATGCACTTGATGATGATGTAGGGGAAGAGCACCTGCGAGGCGCCGAAGATGAACCCGCCGATGGACGACACCATGTTCCAGTCGGTGAACTGCGGCGCATAATCCGGGATGCGCCGCGGCATGCCGGCAAGCCCGAGGAAGTGCTGCGGGAAGAACAGCACGTTGACGAAGATCACCGACAACCAGAAGTGCCACTTCGCGAGCCGCATGTCGTACATGCGACCACTCCACTTCGGTAGCCAGTAGTACACCCCACCGAAGATGGCGAACACCGCCCCGGGTACCAGCACGTAGTGGAAGTGCGCCACCACGAAATACGTGCCGTGGTACTGGTAATCGGACGGCACCAGCGCCAGCATCAGCCCGGAGAACCCGCCGATGCTGAACAGGAACAGGAACGCCACGGCGAACAGCATCGGCGGTTCGAACGAGAGCGAGCCGCGCCACATCGTCGCCACCCAGTTGAACACCTTCACGCCCGTCGGCACCGCGATCAGCATGGTCGAGAGCATGAAGAACAGCTGCGCGGCCACCGGCATGCCCACCGTGAACATGTGGTGACCCCAGACGATGAACGACAGGAACGCGATCGAGGCGGTGGCGTAGACCATCGCCTCGTAGCCGAACAGCGGCTTGCGTGAGAACGTCGGGATGATCTCCGAGATGATGCCGAAGGCCGGCAGGATCAGGATGTAGACCTCGGGGTGCCCGAAGAACCAGAACACGTGCAGGAACAACACCGGGTCCCCGCCGCCGGCAGCGTTGAAGAAGCTGGTGCCGAAGAAGTGATCGGTGAGCTGCATGGTCACCGCTCCGGCGAGTACCGGCATCACCGCGATCAGCAGATAAGCGGTGATCAGCCAGGTCCACA
>JAPTUI010000394.1 GCA_028067895.1 Pseudomonadota bacterium
GTAGAGCAGCGGCGGGAACTGGTGCGGCGGCAGCGCGCCTTCCTGCTCAAGCATGTAGCGGTAATTCACGCCGCTCTCGCGCGCTGCTTCGCGCTGGTCGCGCAGGATGGTTGGCTTGATGAAGATCATCAGGTTGCTGCGCTGGGCCTGATCGTTGCGTGCCTTGAACAGCCAGCCGAGTACCGGGATGTCCCCGAGGTACGGCATGGCGCTGTGGTTGCGGCTCTGGGAATTTTGGATCAGGCCACCGAGCACCACGATGCCCTTGTTGTGGATCAGCACGTTGGTGGTGATGCTTCGCTTCTGGGTGGTCGGATCGACGGCCGACACCGAGGTCGGCAGCACGCTCGAGCTTTCCACCGAGATTTTCAGCATGACCGAATTGCCGGTCGCTGAGATCGTCGGTGTGACTTTCAGGATGGTGCCGACTTCCTCGCGTTGCACCGTCTGGAACGGCGTGACGGTACCGCTGGTGACCGTCGAGGCGTTGGTGTACTGGCCGGTGACGAACGGCACCTGATCGACCGACTTCAGCACCGCCTGCTGATTGTCCATGGTGACGGCCGAGGGGGTTGCCACGATGTTGGTCGAGTTGTTGCCGCGCAGCGCACGCAGCATCGCGGCGAAGGAGACCCCGCCGGCCGAGATGGTGCCGATGCCGATGGTCGAGCCCTCGAGCAGAGACGTCGTGAGGCTGCTCGGGTTCTGGGCCGCTGCGACCAGGTCGACGATGCTGGTGCCGCCGACTGGCTCGACGAAGCCGCCGAGCGGCAGCTTGCTCACCTGAGAATAGGCGGCCCAGTTCACGCCCAGATCATCGGTCTTGTTGACGTCCACCTCGGCGATGATGGCCTGTACCAGCACCTGCGGGCGACGGATGTCGAGCTGCGCAACGATGCTGAGGATGGTGCGCATCACTTTCGGCGGCGCGGTGATCACCAGTGCGTTGTTCTGCGTGTCGGCCCAGACGAGCGCATTTTTCTCCGCGGCGGCCTGCACGGTGCCCTTGACGTTCGCGGCGGTGGAGATCTCGGCGAGTTCCTGCATCTGCTCCTTGAGCTTCGGGGCGAGCGTCTTGGCACTGGCGTAGTGCAGGTAGACCACGCGCGTGTCCCCACCGGCCGCCGAAGGAGTGTCCAGTTCTGCCACCAGCGCCCGGATGCGCAGCCGTTCGGCCGGATCGCCGCTGATCAGCACGCTGTTGGTGCGCGGGTCGGCCACCACCTTGAACGTGCGGCCCATCTGCGCGGCGGCCTGTCCCTGGTAGAGCTGATTGACCACCTGCACCACCTGGGTCGCCGAGGCGTTCTGCAGCGGCATCACGTCGACGTCCTGGTTGCCGACGCGGTCGATGCGCTTGACGATGCGCATGATGCGATAGACGTTGCTCGCCCGGTCCGAGATGATCAGGATGTTCGAGGGCGGATAGGCGGCGAGGTGGCCCCATTCGGGCACCAGAGGCCGCAGGATCGGCACCAGCTCCGCGGCGCTCACGTTCTTCACCGGAATGACCTGCGTGACCAGCTCATCGGAGGTCGAGCTGACGTGCTTCGGCAGGTCGATCTGCGCACTGACGCGCTCATTGGCGTTCGGGATGATTTTCACCACGTGCGCGCCGGCCGGCACCGCGATGTACCCGTACACCTCGAGGATTGAGAGGAAGGCCTGGTAGAACGCCCCCGGGGTGAGCGGGGTCGAGGAGTACATCGTGACCTGGGCGTTGACCCGCGGATCGAGGATGAAGTCCTTGCCGGTCGCGGCGCTCACCGCCTGGATGATCTGGCGGATGTTGGCGTCCTTGAAGTTCGGGGTGATGCTGCCGGCGCCCGGCACGGCGGCTCGGGCGAGCAGCGGCGCGAGGGCGAGCAGACACCAGAGGAACTTACGCAGATCTTTCACGAAGGGCTTCCTCATCGGGGCGGGGCACTCGGATGGTGCGGTGAGCCGAACGGGACGACAGGGGCGCTCGCCGGGGCGCTCGGTGGCGGGGCGGCGAGCGTCTGGGCGGCCTGCTCGACCTGGGCCAGATCGAGCGTGAGCACGCGGCGAGTGCCATGGCGCAGCACCGTCACCGTCGCTTCGCTCGAGGAGCCCAGGGTATTGAAAATCTGCTGATCCTGGCTAGGGTCGGTGAGTGGCGTGCCGTTGATCGCGAGCACCAGGTCACCGGGTTGAAGGCCCAGACGCGCGAAAGCCGCCGGGTTGCTGCCCGGATAGACGCGGTAGCCGAGCGTGTGCCCGCCGGAGAACACCGGCTCGGGCCGCAGCAGCTCGGCGAGCACGCCGGGACGCTTCTGTACCAGTGCGCGCATGCGCGCGGCGAACTGCGGCGCGCTGGTCTCCTCGGGTGGCAGCGCGGCGGCACTCGGCGGTGCGCCCGCGGCGAGCGACTGCTGTGGCAGCGCCAAAGAGCGCAACGCGCCGTGCTGGCGCAGCAGCACCTGGCGCGCGAGCACCGCCGCGAGCGTCGCCCCGCCGGGAATGCTGTCGCCGACTGCGTACACCCGGGCGCTCTGCGGGCTGGGGCCGAGGATGGCCAGGCCCTGCTCGGGCCTGCTCCCGGCGATCACGCCGGTGAGCACCAGCGGCAGGCGGGTCTGGGGGGCATCGGCGCTCAACGGCTCGGCCCCCTGCGGGGCAATGCCAAACAGGTGTGCCGAGAGGATGCCGGCGACATCCGGGGCGCGGGCGTGGGGATTCCAGGGGTGCAGCGGCGCAGGTCCCCCGCCATCCCCGCCGGCGAGCTCGCTCACGACGAGGGCCGCCTGGCCGGCGAGCGCGAGCGCGAGGACGCCGACCAGCAGGCCCGGTGCGCGATGAACGAGCAGCCCGCGCCAGCGATCCCTGGATCGCAGTCCTTCCAGCCAGGACGGGCTGTTCATGGGTGCTTCGGCATGCTCTGTGGCGGACGGACCGGCAGCCGCCCCCTCGTGCGGCGGCGGCAGTAGTCGAATGATACGGGGCGCGCGGTTGCGCTCACAAGCGCTTGTTTCTCTTTGAGACCTCGCTTGTGCAGCGCCGCTGCTCGCGGCCGCGACCGGCGGTCCTCTTGTGTTGCGCGGTGGCGCCCCCTATAAAGACTCTATGTCCGATCCCCAACCGACCCGCCCCGACTCTGGGGTGCTCGTCGAGGAAGCGCAGCCCGAGGTCAAGCAGCCGCCGCTCTACCGGGTGGTGCTGCTGAACGACGACTACACGCCCATGGAGTTCGTGGTCGATGTGCTGGAGAAGTTCTTCAGTCTCGACCGCCCGACCGCGACGCGTATCATGCTCGAGGTGCACACTCAAGGTAAGGGGGTGTGCGGGGTGTTCACCTTCGAGATCGCCGAAACCAAGGTCGCGCAGGTCACCACCTACGCGCGTGACAACCAACACCCGTTGATGTGCACGCTGGAAGAGGCGTGAGCGGCAAGAGGCTCGATTACAGTGCTGTCGAACGAGCTTGAATACTGTCTGAACGATGCGTTTCAGCAGGCGCGCGAGGCGCGCCACGAGTACCTGACGGTCGAGCATCTGCTGCTGGCGATCCTCGACACCCCGCGGGTGCGCGAAGCGCTGCGCGCCTGCGGAGCGGATCTGATCCGGCTGCGACAGGAGCTGAAGGAGCACATCGAGCAATCCACCCCGCGGGTCGGGGACGTCGGGGAGCGCGAGGTGCAGCCGACGCTCGGCTTCCAGCGCGTACTTCAGCGTGCGGTGTTCCACGTGCAATCGAGCGGCCGCAAGGAAGTGGGCGTAGCGAACGTGCTGGTGGCGATCTTCAGCGAGAAGCAGAGTCACGCGGTGTTCCTGCTCAACCGCCAGCACGTGACGCGCCTCGATGTGGTCAACTACATCTCGCACGGGCTCTCGAAGCTCGCCGAGGAGAAGGGTGCCGAGGAGGCCCCGAGCGAGGAGCGCGAGGCCGAAGGTGGCAGCGCGCTCGAGAAGTACACCACCAATCTGAACCGCATGGCCCAGGAGGGGCGCATCGATCCACTCATCGGGCGCAAGCTCGAAGTCGAGCGCACCATCGAGATTCTCTGCCGCCGCCGCAAAAACAATCCGCTCTACGTCGGGGAGGCGGGCGTCGGCAAGACCGCCATCGCCGAGGGCTTGGCGCGCCTGATCGTCGAGGGGCAGGTCCCCGAGGTGCTCACCGACTGCACGATCTATGCGCTCGACATGGGCGCGCTCATCGCCGGCACGAAATACCGCGGGGATTTTGAGAAGCGCTTGAAGGGCGTGATCGGCGAGCTGAAGCGCCAGCCGGGGGCGATTCTGTTCATCGATGAGATTCACACGGTGATCGGTGCCGGCGCGGCCTCGGGCGGGGTGATGGACGCCTCGAATCTGATCAAGCCGGTGCTCACCAACGGTGAGCTGCGCTGCATCGGCTCGACCACCTACCAGGAGTATCGCGGGATCTTCGAGAAGGATCACGCGCTGGCGCGGCGGTTCCAGAAAATCGACGTCACCGAGCCGTCGGTCGCCGAGACCGTGGAGATCCTGCTCGGCCTGAAGGGCCGCTTCGAGGAGCACCACGGCATTCCGTACACGAACGAGGCGCTCAAGGCGGCCGCCGAACTCGCCGCGCGGCACATCAACGAGCGGCATCTGCCGGACAAGGCCATCGACGTGGTCGATGAGGCCGGGGCGCGCCAGCGCCTGAAGCCGCCCGGGGAGCGGCCGGCGGCCATCGAGGTGAGCCACATCGAAGATGTGGTGGCACGCATGGCGCGCATCCCGCCGAAGAGCGTCTCGAGCTCCGACCGCGAGGTGCTGCGCAGCCTCGAGCGCAACCTGAAACTGGTGATCTTCGGCCAGGACCGGGCGATCGAGGCGCTCTCCGCGGCGATCAAGATGGCCCGCTCCGGACTCGGCGATCAGCGCAAGCCGGTCGGCAGCTTTCTGTTCGCCGGCCCCACCGGGGTCGGCAAGACGGAAGTCACCCGTCAGCTCGCCATCACCCTCGGGGTGGAGTTCCTGCGCTTCGACATGTCCGAGTACATGGAGCGCCACACCGTCTCGCGCCTGATCGGGGCGCCGCCGGGGTACGTCGGGTTCGATCAGGGCGGGCTGCTCACCGAGGCGGTGACCAAGCATCCGCACTGCGTGCTGCTGCTCGATGAGATCGAGAAGGCGCACCCGGACGTGTTCAACCTGCTGCTGCAGGTGATGGATCACGGTACGCTCACCGACAACAACGGCCGCAAGGCGGACTTCCGCCACGTGATCATCGTGATGACCACCAACGCCGGGGCGCAGGAGATGGCCCGGCCGTCGATCGGGTTCACTCAGCAGGACACG
>JAPTUI010000259.1 GCA_028067895.1 Pseudomonadota bacterium
TTGAACGGGGAGCGCGGCGTGCGGCAGCGGGGGATGATGGCCCGCCGAACCCGGCGCAATCTCCGACGAAACTCAGAGAGCACGGGCCGCATCGGCAGTATCTTTAAGCCCGCGGCTCAGGGTGTCTCGCGGTCTCTCCACGGACCGAAACGAGCGGCCGGCCGGGCGAATCTCAGGGGCGGGGAGACGAGCGTGATCGACGGGCAGACTCCAGTGCAATTGGCCGGCAAGCTTGGACTAGGGCTTGCCATGGCCATCTTCCTCGGACTGGCCTTCGAGGGACTGTACAAGCAGGAGCCGCGCACCTCGCCGGGCGGGATCCGCACCTTCCCCCTGCTCGCGATCGTCGGGGCGCTCCTGTACCTGCTCGATCCGCACACCCTGATGCTCTACGCGGTCGGCCTCGGCGCGCTCGCCGTGTGGCTGTATGCGCATCTGCGCACGGCCGGAGCCCCTGAGACCCAACGTCCGACGCTCATCGTGCCGGCGGCGAACCTGCTCGCCTACCTCTTCGGACCGGTGGCGCTCACGCAGCCCTCCTGGCTGGTCGTGTCGGTCGCCGTGGTGGCGGTGCTCCTGATCGAAGGGCGCGAGGTGCTGCATCGGGCGGTGCGCCAGCTGGCCCGCGAGGAGATCTACACCCTCGGCAAATTCCTCATCCTGGTCGGCATCATCCTGCCGTTGGTGCCGGATAGGCCCGTGGTCGCGGCCACCCCCATCACACCATTCGAAGTGTGGCTCGCGCTGGTCGCCGTCTCGAGCCTGTCCTACCTCAGTTATTTGCTGCAGCGCTATCTGCCGCACCGCGGCACGCTGGTGCCGGCGATTCTCGGCGGGGCGTATTCCTCGACGGCGACCACCGTGGCGCTGGCGCGCGAGCAGAAGGCTGCCGGTGCCGCGCGGCCGGAGCTCACTGTCGGGATCATCGTCGCCACGGCAGTGATGTACCTGCGCATCGATCTGGTCGTGGCGCTGTTCAACCGGCCCGTCGCCTGGATCCTGCTGCCCAGAGTGCTCGTGCTCGCGGCGATCGCCGGTGCGATCGCGCTCGTGCAGTGGTGGCGCCGCGGCCCGGAGCCGGCCACCGCCGCCGGTGCGCTGCCGACGATGAACCCGCTGCAGCTGCCCGCGGCGGTGACCTTCGCGGCGCTGTTCATCGTGGTTGCACTCGCCTCCAGCTGGGTGCGCAGCCATTTCGGCAGTCCCGGCATCTATGCCCTCGGCGGCATCGCGGGTGTCTCGGACATCAACCCCTTCGTCCTCAGTCTCGCGCAGGGCAGCGTCACCGGCATGCCGGCGGCCGGGATCGGCGCGGCCATCCTCATTGCGGCCGCCTCGAACAACATCATGAATGGACTGTACGCACTCGCTTTCGGCGGCGTGCGCCCGTGTCTGCGCGCCTCATTGGCGCTCTTTGCCACGGCGGCGGCGGGACTGGTGCTCGCGTTTTTGACGCTGCCGCGCTGAGGTGCCGGACCGCGCTCCCAAGTCGGGCGTCAGGCGCCGAGGTTGATGTCGGGACGCTTCTCGGCCGGGCGCGGCAGGAACGGATGGATCAGCTGCTCGCCGAGCGTGGCCGGCATCGGCGTGTCGATCCCGTAGCGCTCCGGCCACTGCGCGGGCCGCACGTACGTGCCGAAGAGGTGATCGACCAGCGGCAGCATGGCCGCGTAATTACGGTCGCGCAGCGCATCCTGGGTGTGGTGCCAGCGGTGAAAGAACGGAGTCGCGATCACGTGCTCGAGGGGGCCGAAGCGCCAGCGCACGTTGGCATGGACGAAAAACCCCCAGAGCGTCGCGATCACCAGCACCAGGGCGGGAATGCCCGCACCGCCGGCGAGCCCGAGCGCCACCACCGGAACGAAGCCGCACAATCGGGTGAACACCATGTCGAGCGGATGGGCGCGGGTGTTGGTCAGGAAGTCCACGGCGGTGGCGCTGTGGTGAATGGAGTGGAAGCGCCACAGCAGCGGGATCTGGTGGCTCAGGCGGTGGCCCCAGTAAAAGCCGATCTCGGCGATCACCACCGAGAGGGCGAGTCGGGCGCTCAAGGGCAGCGCAGCAATGCGCCAGAGGATCCCCTCCGGCATGACGCGGTACAGTGCCACGCCGAAGTACATCAGCGGCACGGCGAGCAGGATGCCGGTGGTCAGGGAGTTGAGCGCATAGTAGCCGAGGTCGGTCAGCCACTGGGTCCGCAGCAGCGGCTGGCGGTGCACGCTCATGAGCCGCTCGAGCGGCACGAACAGCGCCAGGAGGATTCCCAGCCAGACGGCCAGGTGCAGGGATTGGGACAACAGTGAGCTCATGTGAGCCCATCATCGACGCCGGGCGTGCGGGCCGCAATGGTCCGCACGCCCGGCTGTGCGCTAGATCAGATCAGGCACGATCCTGCTGGGCGCGACGGCGCTGGATCAGCGCGAAGCCCAGCGCGAGCAGACCGCCGCCGAGCAGTGCCAGCGCGCCCGGCTCGGGCGCCTGGACCATCGACACGTTGGTCAGCACTGCCACCGGCGGATAGCCGGTCGGGTCGCCGACGGACAGGAAGCTCAGCGTCTCCGACGGCGCGTTCGCCGTGAAGTACAACGAACCGGTCTTCCAACCCGTGAACCCGCCGCTCGTATTCCAAAGCGTCTGGGTGTCGAGGGTCTGGCTGCCGAGCGACACGGCCAGGTACTCGCTCGTGTTGCCGGTGCGGCTCTGCAGCTGCGATCCGCCCCAGTTGAACGTCACCAGGTAGCCCTGGCCGATCGTCAGGTCGTTCAGCGTCTGCGCGATGCTCGACTGCACGCCGGAGGTCTGGTCCCCATCGAGGCCGACGAACGTGGAGGTGCCGCCCGGAGGCGCGGTCAGCGTGGTGTACAGCTTCTCGTTGCCGGTGTTCTGCGTGCTGCCGAGGCCCCACTCACTGTAGGCGTCCTGGGTCGTCGCCGCTGAGGCGCTCGGGTACCAGATCTCGTAGCCGTTGTTGCCGCTCCAGTTGGTGATGAACTGGCTCGCGGTAAAGCCATTCAGCGAACCGGTCCCGAACTCAGTCGGTGCAGTGGTCGTCGGCGAGGTCGAGGCGAAGTTGCCGTTCTGGATGAGGTTGATGGAATTGGCATGGGCCAAGCCCACGGTGGAAACCGCCAGAGCGGTTGCGCAAAGCACTGCAGGAATACGCATAGCAAAGTGTCCTTGTTCTGGAGAGGAAGCGACGCTATGCGAGTGAAAGCAATTTCCGGGCCAGTTCCTAATTTTATTTTAAAAACAATTGATTAGCGTCAGTTTTCTGTCTGGACATGCTGCGGCTGTAAGAAAAATCGACGGCCACTGAGGGGATTCAGTGGCCGTCCTGCAGACGAGGGGCCGCGCCCCTGGCGCGGCCCCCGCTTCCTCAGTTGCTCAGCAGCACGTACACCCGGTTCACGGTGATCGTGCCGTTCGAGCCGTAGAGGCCGCTGGCCCAGATTCCGAGCACCGAGGCGTTGCTCAGGTCCGTGTTGAGCGCGGTGGTGAAGTCGGCGAAGGTCCCGAAGGTATCGACCGAGTCGCTCGACTGGTGCGCGATGGCGAAGGCCAGATCCTCCCCGCCGTCATCGGTCGAGGAACCGCTGGTGCTCGAGCTGCTGGACGTCGTCGCACTCGCCGGGACCAGCGTCACCCCGCCGCTCAGCGTCGAGGCGTCGATCATCGTGTCGCCGATCCGGATGGTGTGGGTCATGGCGCTGGCGAGCGCCGGCTGGCCGATGACCAGCTGCGTCGAACTGAGTGCAGTGAACGCCGTGGTGGTACCCGGGCTCGTCCAGTTCGCATGCAGCTCGGCATGGGCCTGGGCGTAGCTGACCACCGTGTTCGCCATGAAGTCCGGCGGTGCGGCGCCGAATGGCGTGACGAACCCGGTGAACTGTACCGGCAACCCAACGGCGAGCACGCTGGTCGAGAAGCTCGAGGGGATCCCGACCAGGTAGTTCGAGGCGCTGGCATCGGTCGCCGAGCTCGTGCCGGTGCCGGTGAACAGGAGTGATCCGGCATCCACCTCGCCGAGGGACTGCAGGTTCACGGCGATGCCGCCGGTGCTCGTTCCGATGTACAGGCCCGTGCCGCGAGTCGGCTTCAGCAGCGCCGTTCCGCTGGTCGCATCGAGCGACGTACCGGTGACGTTCGAGCTCAGCGTACCGGTGAAGCGCACGCGCTGGCCCACGGAGAGGTCTGCGGTGCTGAGCGTTCCGGTCTCACCCTCGGCCGTGACCGTCGTGCCCGAGCCGATCGTGACGGTGACCTGGTGGGCAAAGTGCAGGTCGTCGTCGCTCTGGCTGTCGCTGCTGCTGGAGCCGCTAGAGGGGGCCTGGAACACGAGCGCGTCATCCAGCGTGAGCGTGTTGGCGCTGCGCGCCGCAACGGTGCCGGTGACTGCGTCACCGGAGACTCCCGCGACGCTCGTTCCGGCATGCACCACGCTCGCGGTGAAGGTGTTCGTGGTGGTGTCCCAGGTCCCGTAGGCCGTGGTGAGCGTGCCGGCCGAGAGGGCCGCGAGCGCGCTCAAGCCCGCCGAGCCGGTATAGCTCGTGCCGTTGATGAGGAATGTGGTCGAGGCATTGGTGTCGACCGTGAACTGGCCGAACTCGTCCTGGTCATCCGCGAACGGTCGGATGTTCACCGTGTAGTCGCTGCTGCCTGCGCTGACGCTCACCAGCGGACCGCGCACGTGGATCTGCTTGCTGCTCGCCGGTGCGAGGCTGGCGCTCAGTACCGGGTCGACGGTGACGGTCGGCGGGTTCGCGGTGAGATCCACGGTATTGGAGGCTGCGAGATTGAAATCAATCGCGAGGTTCGAGATCGTCCCGTCCGTGATCACGAGCGGGGTGTTGCCGAACGACAGGTTCACTGTGATCGGTCCGGTGATGGCGCTGCCGGTGGCGCCGTTGATCAGATTCGCCGCCGGCACCGTGACGTTGCCGCTCGCGGTGCTCACGACGATATCGGCGTTGCTGTAATCGAGGGTCAGCTGTGCGGAGGTGTAGTTGCCGGGCGGCAGCTGCTGCGCACTCAGCACTTCGGACAGATTGACCAGTTGCGAGAAATCCACCTGCGAGGCGGTCGGTACGGTCTGCACCACCGAGCCGTTCGAGCGGGTGAGCGTCAGGGAGTCCACCTTGACGATGTAGCTGACGAAGTCCCCGGGCGCATCCGTGAGCGACACCACGGCCGTCCCGCAGCCGCTGTTGCAGGGGGTTTGTTTGCTCGAGACCGAGGGGCTCAGCGCGGAGGACGGACTCATGCCCGAGCCGCCGCA
>JAPTUI010000435.1 GCA_028067895.1 Pseudomonadota bacterium
GCTTCGTGTACGTCGCCTTCGTGATCGACGTGTTCGCCCGCTGCATCGTGGGCTGGCGAGTGAGTCGATCCATGCAGACGGACCTGGTGTTGGATGCTCTGGAGCAGGCGCTGCATGCCCGTCAGGTCGGCAAAGGGCTCATTCATCACAGCGACAGGGGCGTGCAATATCTGTCCATTCGATACAGCGAGCGGCTCAAGGACGCCGGCGTGCAAGCCTCTGTGGGCACCACGGGCGACTCCTACGATAACGCCATGGCCGAAACCATCATTGGCCTGTTCAAGACAGAGCTGATCCACGCTCGGTAAGCGTCACACCGGGCACTCTCTGGCCGCATCGGCTTCCTGGGGGTAATAGACCGGCGCAGTTCACCACGAGAGGTGCTGCGACATGGTCCGAAGATCGACTGGGAGTTCTGAGACAGCCGTAATTCGAAGGCAACGGCGGTGGAGCGCGAGGGATCGCGCGAGGTGGCTTGAGCGCTTCGAGCGCAGCGGGCTGAGCCTGCGGGTTTTCTGCCGCAGATACCGGGTGCCGGTGTCCACGCTTCTGTTCTGGCGGCGCCGGGCGCGGCAGAGAGCTGGAGCGGCTGCCGGCGTGCTGGTTGAGGTGCCGTCGGCGGCGGTCAGCGGAGCGGCCGCCACGGCAGGAGCGCGGGGCGTCGCGATCCGGCTGCCGAACAATATCGAGTTCGAGGTCTCGGAGCAGACCGACCCGAAGTGGGTGGCGAGGCTGATCAGGGCGGCAGTGGCATGCTCGGGCTGAGTGATCAAACGCGGGTCTTCCTCAGACCCGGAGTGACCGACGGGCGGCTGTCGTTCGAGGGACTGCGAGCGTTGGCGGTGAACGTGATCCGCCGGGACGTGCTGGCCGGGCACCTGTTCGTGTTCTGCAACCGGCGCCACAACCGCATCCGCTGTTTGTACTGGGACGGCAGCGGCTTTTGGGTGGCGACCAAGCGCCTCGAGCGCGCCACGTTCGATTGGCCGAAGACCGAGCAGGCAGTGATGGAGATGAGCGTGGCGCAGCTGCGGCTGCTGCTCGAGGGCTTCGAACTCAAGAGGCGCCGCGGCTGGTACCGGCGCGAGGAAAAACTTCAGGCGCCGAAGCCTGAGCCTGAACTTCTCGCGACGCGCACGCTCTAACATCGCGTGAGTGGCGCTGCGAACGACAACACCAACATGCTTGGCGAGGACATGCCTTCCCTCAGGGAAATCGTCGAGAAGCAGCGTACGGAGCTGGCCGCGCTCCGTACGCTGCTTATCAACGAGCGGGCGTTGCGGGAGCGGGCCGAGTCGAAGCTGAGGGACCTGCTGCGGCGGCTCTATGGACCGAAGAGCGAGAAGCTCACCGACGAGCAGCTCGCGCTGTTCGGACTCGCCGATGTTCCGGCGCTTTCGGTGCCGCCGGCGCCGGCGAACTCGGCGAGCTCAGGTGCCGAGAAGGGCAAGCGAGGCCATGGCGGCGGCGGACGGCGACGCGAGCCCGAGCATCTGCCGATCGGAGATACAGTCCACCTGGACCTGCCCGAGCAGCAGAGGGCGGGCTTGGTCCTCATCCGTCACGAGATCAGCTGGGAGATCGATTACCGCCCGAGCAGCTTCTTCCGCCGGCAGTTCATCCGCCCGGTCTATGCCCACCCGCAGCGGCTCCATGCTCCGGTGATGGCACCGATGCCGCCGCGGGTGATCGGCCAGGGCATGGTCGGTCCCGGCTTCGTAGCCCATACCGTGGTCAGCAAGTTCGTGGACCACTTGCCCCTCTATCGTCAGGAGTCGATCGATGCCCGCGCCGGGGTGGTGATCTCGCGCCAGGCTCGGTTCCGCTATGTGCGCGAGGCGGCATACCTGCTGATCACGATCTACCAGCAGCTGAAGGCTCTGATCCTGGCAAGCGGTTACGTCGAGGTCGATGAGACCTTCGTGAAGCTCCTCGATCGCGATCGCAGCGGCCGTGCCCACACGGCCTACCTCTGGACGTACCTCGCCATCCACGAGAAGGCGGTCCTCTTTGAGTTCTCCC
This sequence comes from Pseudomonadota bacterium, assembly GCA_028067895.1. Taxonomy (GTDB): domain Bacteria; phylum Pseudomonadota; class Gammaproteobacteria; order Steroidobacterales; family Steroidobacteraceae; genus 13-2-20CM-66-19. The sequence goes on from JAPTUI010000435.1 coordinate 2,023, forward strand.
CCTCCCGCGGAGCGGACAATCCCCGGGCCTTCTTCCCCCTCGAGTGGCGGGGCGTCGCGCAGACCGACGGCTACCAGGTCTACCCGAGCGTCTTCCGGGACCGCCCGAACATCATCCACCTCGAGTGCATGGCGCACCTGCGCCGCAGGGTGGTGGAGGCGATCCGTGCCGATGAGCTCGAGGCGCTGCCGCTGCTGAAGGACATCACCGAACTCTATCGCATCGAGCGCGAGGCTGACGCCAGGGGCTTGAGTGTCCTGCAGCGCGGTTACTGGCGGCACGGCCTGGCAAAGCCCATCCTGAAGCGCCTGCAGCGCCGCTTCCTGGCACTCTCAGCCACAGCGCTGCCGGCCAGCAAGCTCGGCGAGGCGGTCACGTATGCGAATAATCGCTGGCCGCATCTTGCCGGCTACGCCAAGGTCGGCTTCGGCCACGTGAGCATCGATCAGAACCCCGTCGAGCGGATGATCCGCCCGACCAAAGTGGGGTCGCGCAACTGGCTCTTCATCGGCAATCCCAAATCCGGCTGGTGCTCGGCGGTGATCTACTCGATCGTTGGGACCTGCCGCCTCCTCGGCGTCAATCCCGAGGCGTATCTGACCTGGGTCTTGCCCAGGCTGGCCGCGGCCACCAACAGGACCGCCACCGCCCTCCTGCCGCACGATTACGCCCGAGAGCATCCGCCGGATAGCGGCTGATCAGTCCGGCCGCACGGTCACCTTCGCCTTGATCGAGCGGGCGATGAAGCACCGCTCGTGCGCGAGCTCGTGCACCTTCGCCATCGCTTCGGCCGTCACCTCGTACTGTGGATCGAACGTGATCTTCGGGTACAGGATCACCTCGCTCACCCAGATCTCCCCGGGGGCGGTCTCGCTCAATACCCCGTGGGCCCGGTCCAGGTAGCTCGCCACCTCGATCCCCATCCCGAACGCCACGTTCAACCAGGAGAGCATGTGCGCGCTCGCCACCGCCGCGACGAACATGTTCTCCGGGTTCACCGCCGCCCGGTCGGCGAATGCCTTCGGCAGCATCGCCGGGGAATCGGAGGCCTTGAGCTTCGCCCCGCCCACCAGGTGCCACAGGTGCTCGCGGGAATACTTCCCCTTGGCGCCGGCCCACTTGCCGCGCTGCCAGTCAATCGTCGCCAGATGCACCGTCTCCGGTGCGCTCTCGTCGCCCGCCGCCGTCGTGCTCACCCGTCGCTCCGCTCGCCTTCGAGCGCGTAGACAAGCAGAGCCGGCCCTATCCCGTCAAATCAGTAGCCGCTGAGACGCTTACCACGCTCGCGGCCCGTGGCGCTCACTGGATGCGGTGGAATATGCCACCCTCGAATGGGTCGATTGGTTCAACAATCGCCGACTCCTCGAGCCCATCGGTCATGTGCCACCCGCGGAGTTCGAAGCAGAGTACTATCGTCAGCAATCCGGTCTGGCCATCGCGGCCTGACCCAAACCCGGAGCTCTCCGGGATACCCGGGGCGGTTCAATCAGCAATCCCCCTTCCGGCTCGTGAACCACTCGGACGCGAAGTCGGATCGCTGTGACAATCCCCCTCCCAATGATTCACGCTCCGAGCGATCTCAGTTGGAATATGTAGGCTTTCCAGACAGACGCTCAACTTCAGCCACGCCCGGCGCAACAAGCCATGCCAAGAACTCACTGGGAGGAAGTGTTCCACTGTGGACACGCAGAACACCTTCAAGGAAGGCCGCATGCTCTACAAGAGTAATGTCGCGAGACGCCGCAGCCTTTGCCTTAGAAGTCTCGTCAAAGGCGGGCTTACCGAGCGTGACACGTCGCATTACTGGATCGAAGTCGGCTGCCTTCTGCATGACCGCCCATGCCTCCTCCTTCTTGATGAGCGGTGGTGACTTCGTACACGTCTTACACTCAAGAAGCACGTGCATGCCGCCCATCTCGATTAAGAGATCAGGGACATTCTGTCGGCTGCCATCGTCAAGCAACGTTACGGTCCACCGCAACTCGCGCTGCAACAGGTCCAGCACTGCTTCTTCATACTCCTTACCAAGCTTTTCGTTACACGCAGCCACGAGGGGCTCAATGCCTAAATCCGCGCCCCGTTTGAGGTGCGCAGAACTCCACCGCACCACCCCAATTCCAGCAGCATTAGCCGCTGCATCCAAGAGCGCAAGTGCGCGACGTTCGTTCCGCAAGAGCTGTATGAGGCGTTCTTTGGCTGTCCCAAGCACGTCGTGCACTGTGGAAATACCTTGGGCAAGCAGGCCCATGACACGCTGTCGCCCCAAGCCCGGCACGCCATGCCGTTCCGCAACCCGGAGCACATCCAGCGCCTCCACAGGCGCACCCCACCGTACTCTACGGGCGAGCATCGCTAGCTGATTGCTCGTCGTCTGCGGAATCATTAACTCACTCACGGTCGAGAGTCTGTGGAGTCCGTCGAGCACCCACGCCACATCGACAGCTACCCTGTGTATCTGCCCAGACGACAGCTTCGTCGCGTGAGCAATATGTCGTTCGGACATACCTTCGGCGTACAGCGCAACCGCGTGTGCACACTGGGCTAGTCGCACGTCTACCCGGTCCAGTCGACCCAAAAGCTTCTTTGTCGTCCAGAAGGTCACTGACTCGTAGACTTGTGATCCTGGATACTGCAAAAAACGAGAGGGCCGTTCCGCACGAAACTCATCAGAAGCGCACGCCGCGTATATTAAGCCACCAACCCAGCTTGCAAAGTCCCCTGCCAGCTCGTCCCGAAATCTACGGAGCAAGTCAGCAAACTGGACACCGGTGGATGGCAGCAGCCCAGCAGCCGCCGTCGCAGCGCCGAGTTGAGTGATACACAACGATTCGTCTATCCGTGTCAGCATCCCGCGTTCAACCAGCCACGCCGCAGCCGCTTCCGTCTCGACATCAAGGGTTTCCAGCTTCTTGGCATTTCGCTGCAAAGTCTGATACCAATACAGCGAGTTATGGAAGAAGGTCATGACTTCTGTCGGACTGCTAGCCAGACCCGACGCAACGAGCATTAACACAGACTTGCGTAAACTTATGTTTACAAGTCTTGAACCAAGTCGGTCGTTCTCCGGGCACACCAACATATTCGCATGCTTTAGTTCTGCTCCGTTACGCGGCAATAGTACAGCGAACCCGTCCATATGATGTGGCCCCGGTTTCGTGGATATCCGATACTTTGTATTCGAGGTGTCCGTCATGGCCAAGTCCAAGTACGCAAAGCGGTATCCGAAAGAATTTCGA
>JAPTUI010000518.1 GCA_028067895.1 Pseudomonadota bacterium
TGATCGATGGCATCAAGCGCGCCACGGACGTGATGGTGGCTGGCAAGGTCGCCGTGGTGTGCGGTTATGGGGACGTGGGCAAGGGGTGCGCGCAGGCGCTGCGGGCACTCGCCGCCCAGGTCTGGGTGACGGAAATCGACCCGATTTGCGCGCTGCAGGCGGCCATGGAGGGTTTCCGCGTGGTGACCATGGAGTACGCGGCGGACAAGGCCGATATGTTTGTCACCGCCACCGGCAACCTGCATGTGATCAAGCACGATCACATGGTGCGCATGAAGCACAACGCGATCGTGTGCAACATCGGGCATTTCGACAATGAAATAGACGTGGCGAGCCTGCGTCGCTACAAGTGGGAGAACATCAAGCCCCAGGTCGACCACGTCATTTTTCCGGATGGCCGCCGCGTGATTTTGCTCGCCGAGGGACGTCTGGTGAATCTCGGTTGCGCCACTGGGCATCCGAGCTACGTGATGAGTTCGAGCTTCGCGAACCAGACGCTGGCACAGATCGAGCTGTATTGCAATCCGGAGAAATACCCGGTTGGCGTGTACGTTCTGCCCAAGCGACTCGACGAGAAGGTCGCGCGTCTGCAGCTGAGCAAATTCAACGCGGAGTTGACCGAACTCAGCGATGAGCAGGCGCGTTACATCAGCGTGGATCGAGCCGGCCCCTACAAATCCGACCATTACCGCTACTGACGGCGGCGTCGGCCGCCTCCCTTGCAACGGAGGCGGCCGACGATTCATCCATCATCAGCCATTCTGACCTGTCACTTTCGCGGAACACCTCCGCACAGTTCCTACAACACGTTGGCTGAAAGAAGTTGGACGGGCGTTAAAATACGTGTATGATCCGCATCCGAAACCCTCTGGTTGGGTGTTTTTTGGGAGTCTATAATGGCGAAACGTCCCCCGAACGATGGCGCGTCCTGGAGCGCCAGTGAACTGAAGACTTTGAAGGCGCTCGCGAAGGCGGGCACTCCGACGACCGAGGTGGCAAAAAAGCTCGGCCGTACCCCGGCTGCGGTGCAGCAGAAGGCCATGCGCGCTGGAATTTCCTTCCGGGCGGCCAAGCGGGCCGGCGCACGCAAGAAGAAATAAGCGTCGCCTGGCGCACCAGGGCCGGGTATCCCGCGGCTGGCGTGGGACCCGGCCTTTTATTTTGCAGCCGTGGTCTCGTTCCCGCTCGGACCTCTTGTCAGTGTCACAATTAGTTGTCAAACTTCGAAATTGTTGTCGGGTCGATTTCGTACACAGAATCGCGTCTCGGAGGGAGGCGGCATGCGTCAGGTAGCTGGGTTTTCAATCGGTGTAGCGGCGTTGGCGTTGGCAGGCTGCAGCGTGAAGGTGCAAAACCAGACGCCGACGCAGATGCAGGCCAATCCGGACATCGGCATGTATCCCATTTCGGCGACGGTGAAGTCCGGCGCCCTGGTCAGTCAGCCGATTTATCTGTTTCAGGTCGGGGGCGGCGGCAAAGTGCCGCTGCATTCCGATGGCACGGGCACGCAGTTCCGCACCATGTACCCGGTGCGCTGCAAGAGCAGCTTTCCGGTGCAGTATCTGGCGGTGTGGCGCCTGCAGGGCATGGCGACCCGCCAGAAGCTCTTCCCGGCGCAGCCAATCGAGATCCAGCTCTCCCAGCCGCCGCTCACCAAAGATGCGGTCATCAGCACCGCGGGCGCGCCGAAGCGCGGCGTGTGGGAAGGGTCGGTGAACTACGAGTTCGCGACGGCGCAGAACACGAATATCACCGGTGCGAAGATCGAGCCGGCTGGCACCAGCCGGGCCGATGTGCTGGCCGCAAAGGCCGTGCGCATCGTCAGCACGTTCCCGATTGCGGCGTCCTGCGATACGCAGACGGGGATCGAGCTTGCCTCGCGTGAGCGCAAGGCCACCGTGAAACTCGCGATTACGACCGACTCGACCCAGGTTCCCTCCTGGAAGACCACGGTGAATTTCGTGCCGCAGGCCGTCGGCGAATAATTAACGGCCCGCTTGCGGGCCGTTGAATCAGTGAAATACAGACGGGGTTCGCCAGTGGCGAACCCCGTCTGCTTTGGGGAGCGAGAAGGCACCGGCCGGGGCGATCCAAATCCAGGACAGATCGAAAAATTGCGGTGCACGGTCGAAGGTGCGCCGTCCGGGAACCGCACTCGGCTGCGGTGCGGCATCAGTCTCGCACCGGTGTGCTGAACTCACTGTGAATCGCAGAACGTATTGCGCCGCGGAGTCGTGGTGGTCCATGGGTGCTCGGGGCGCCGGGCGCGAGCCCGCCGTGGCAGGGGTCTTCGTGCGGCGGGGGAGAGGCGCACCGGGCGAGGTGACTCGAATCCGGCAGGAGGCTCAATAAAGGGTGGCGCACGGGGGAAATCTTGCGCCGTCCGGGAGCCACACTCAGCACCGGTGCGGGAGAGAGTCTCGCATGATTGCCCTGAACCGAGTGTGAACCATGTGGAGGAATTCGCCGGCTCGTGTTCGACGGACAGCCGAGCCCCCGGAATCGCATCCGCCTCCGCAGGGGGCTGGTCGTATACTCGCGCCCATGACCGCCGACTCCACTCAGCGCTTCTCCAGCCGCGTCGCCGATTACGTGAAATATCGGCCCCAATATCCGCAAGAGGCCTTGCAGTTCCTGCGCGAGGTGCGCGGACTGGTGCCAGGGACGAGGGTGGCTGACCTCGGTTCAGGTACCGGGATCCTGACCGCGCAGTTGCTCGAGGCGGGTCTGCGAGTCTGGGCCGTGGAGCCGAACCGCGAGATGCGCGAAGCCGCCGAGCAGTTGCTCGCAGGTCGAGCCGGGTTTACGAGCGTGGTGGGGACGGCCGAGGCTACGACTCTCGCATCGCAGAGCGTCGAGTGGATCACGGCCGGACAGTCTTTTCATTGGTTCGATCCGGACAAGACGCGCCATGAGGCGCTTCGCATCCTGCTCCCAGGCGCACAGGTGGGACTGCTGTGGAACGAGCGCACGGACGATCCGGCCCCGCTGCAGACGGACTACGAGGCGCTGCTGCGTCGGTATGCGCCGGAATACGACCAGGTGCGCAGCTTGCGGGCGTACGGACCGACCCTGCAGCGGTTCTTCGGCCGCGAGCCCGAGTGCCGTACCTTCGCCAATCAGCAGGTGTTCGATTTCGAGGGGCTGAAGGGCCGGGCTCTGTCCTCCTCGTACGTGCCCGAGCCGGGTCATCCGGACCATGAGCCGCTGCTCGCCGGCCTGCGCGAGATTTTCGAGCGCCATCAGCGCCACGGGCAGGTCCTGTTTCCCTACAAGACGCTGGTGTTCTTCGGTACGCTCGCCTGAGCGCTCGCACCTGAGCGCTCGAGCGTGCCGATCAAGCCGGGCAGTTCCTGCAGGCTCTCGAGCGCGGCGAGGTGGGGGATGAGCTCAATCGGTCCGCGCCGATAGCCGTGGCGCATCAGTACGAGCCGCACGCCGGCCTGCGCTGCGGCGACCCCGTCCACTTCGCTGTCCCCGACCATCAGGGCGTCGCTCGGTGTGGCCGTGAACTGCGACAACATCGCTTGCAGTACCCGCCCGTCGGGCTTTCGGTACGGCAGGGTATCTCCACCCACCACCCGGCGGAAGAATGCGGCAAGGCCGAGCCGCTCCAAAATCACGGCGGTGAGGTGCTCGGGCTTGTTGGTGCAGATCGCGAGGTCGAGCGCCGCGGCGTGCAGTTGCGTCAGCGCCGCGCGCGTGCCGGGATAGAGAGTCGTTTCGCGCACCGGTTCGGCCCCGTAGCGCTGCAGGACATTGCGCTCAGCGGCCGCGGCGTCGCACTCCGCAAGGCCGCGGGCTGCCAAAGCGCGCTCGACCAGTCTGCCCATGCCATCACCGATCATCGCACGCACTTCAGTGAGTGCCAGCGGTGCGGCGTCGTGGTCGGCCAGCATACCGTTGACGGCATGGGCCAGATCTGCGGCGCTGTCGATCAGCGTGCCGTCGAGATCAAAAATCACCAGAGATACGGCCATCGGACTACTGTAGCACCGCCCCGGCAGCGCCGCCTCGCAAGCGGGGCGGCGCTGCCGAGATCTGCCGCGCGGTGTTCAGTGCATTTCGCGGAAGGCAACGAAGCTGTGCGGCTCGATGCGCAGCTCATACCCGTAGCGCGCCGGCGTGCCCGGGCGTGCCGCGAACGGGCCGCCCTGCCGGACCGGTTCGCCACCGAGCACGACTCCGTTGGTGAGTCGCTCGATGCGCTCGAAGCCCCCGATCACCCGTACTGCGACCGGATGGTTGCGGAAGGACTGCACGACGAACGTACCGTTGCCGTACTCGAATAGACTGACGTCGGCGGGCCCCTCGAGCCGTACCGGCAGGCCGGGTGTGAGGAAGCGCCGCAGTGCATCGAGGACGCGCGGTGGCAGGGAGTAGAAGTCGTTCTGCTCCTCCGGCACGTTCAGCACGTACAGTTCGCCTTTGCCGTAGTGATCCATCAGCAGCAGCGGCACGCCGCCCTGATCATCGAGTCCGCGCACCACCGCCCAGTCCTCGTTGGTGTAGAAGTGGATCAGCGGGAAGAGGATGGGTCGGCTCTTGCCGAGCATCACGCCGCCACCGAAGCCGAAGCCCTCGACGTAGCGGGTGGGGGCGCCAATCAGGTGAGTGACGTGCATGTCGGTGATCTGGCGCAAACCGCGGTGCTGCAGTGCCCGCAGCAGTCCGGAGGTGATGATGACGTGCCCGCCGGCGCGCACGTGAGCTTCGATCTGCGCGACGATGTGCGGATCCTTGCGCGCCGCTTCGGTGAGCAGCACGGTCTTGGCGTGCGGCCAGTGCGGGAACATCTCGATCGGGATTCCGATCATGCCGAGCATCTCGGGCAGGAAATCCTCCCCGCTGGAGTCGAGCGGGCGATAGGTAGCGAGTCCGACCGGCTGGCCGAGTGCCCCGGCAATGCGATCGACCTTGTGCAGCGAGTAGGCGACCACATTGGCGAGCCGCGGCCGCTTCGCACCCGGCCGGCCCGGCAGGCCGCAGCACTGGCGCAGCATCTGCCAGTAGTTGAAGGTCGTCGGCAGGTATTGCCAGGAGGCACGGTTCTTCGGATTCGCCGTGCGCAGCAAGTCAGTGTACTCGAACAGATTGATCGCCGGCGCCTTGGCGAGAATGGTGTCCCAAAGTTGCTCGGCGTAGCGGTCCAGGTCGTGCATGGCGATGGGATCGACCCAGCCGCCGCCATTGCGCCCCGGGGCGATATTCTCGAAATAGCGGAAGATCTCGTAGCTCTCGTAGGGCAGCAACTG